>DATIMX010000273.1:0-6606 GCA_035474935.1 Geodermatophilus sp.
CGGCAGTTCCAGCCCTGCAGCAGGTACTGCGTGGCGACCGTCATCTCGCCCCACTGGCCGCCGAGGATCTCCTGCATCTTGCGGGCGAAGTCCGGGTCGGGACCGTCGGGCTTGGCCTCGTACTGCAGGGCGTGGGTGTGCGTGAACACGGGGTCTCCCTTGCGTCGTCGCGACCACCGCCGATGCGGTGACGCCCAGGGATCTGCCCGCGCCCGGTGGCCCACCCGTGCCCATCCGTGGCCCCCGCGTGCCACGTTCGCCGTCGGCCCGAGGAGTGCAGCCGGTGGCTCTCTCTCAGCGGTCGGGGAGCTGCACGGTCAGCGTCAGGGACTCGCCGTCCTCGGCCCACACGATCCGGCCGCCGAGCTCGCCGGTCTGCCGCCGCACCGACCACAGCCCCAGGCCGGTGAGGTCCGGTGGCGGGAAGTCGGTGCGCAGGTGCCCGAGCAGCCGCTCCGGGCGGACGACGGCCTGCGTCAGCGCCAGGTCGACCCAGCCGTACCGACATCGGACGGCCAGCCGGACCGCGGCGCCGTCGCCGTGCCGGTGCGCGTTCTCCAGCAGGTTGGTGAGGATCCGCTGCACCCGGGCGTCGGCGACGGCGACGTCCTCCGCGCCGGGACCGAGCTGCACGGTCAGCTGGGCGTCGGGCAGTCCGGAGGCGGCCACCGACGCGCGGACGACGTCCCCCAGCCGGCGCGTCCCCCGCCCCAGCGGCGCCACCCCGCCCGTGGCCGCCGCCGTCCGCAGCATGGAGGCCAGGTGGGCGGTCTGCGCGCGGGCCAGTTCCAGCACCTCCGCGGGGTCGGCCGCCGGTCCGGCCGGCCGCTCCAGCGCCCCCAGGAGCGCCTCGAGCGAGGCCAGGGGCGAGCGCATGTCGTGGCACAGCGCCCGCACCAGCGCCTCGCTCGGCTCCTGGGCCTGCCCGCCGCCCGGCCGCGCCGGCGCCCGGCGCCGCAGCAGGCGGCGCAGGGTCGGCAGCGCGCCGTGGGACTCGAGGGACGTGGAGGGGTTCGCGGCCAGGGTCATGGGCACCTCCGTGGTGCGTCCGGTCAGCCGCGCCGGCGCGGCTGTCGGTGTGGGGAGAGATGGAGCCGAGCGACGCCGGTGCTGAGCGCCGTCCGCAGGTCGACGTCGTGCTCGTCGACGACCACCCGTTGTTCAGCCGGGGCCTGGCCCTGCTGCTGCCGGGGGTGAGCGAGGGGCGGGTGCGCGTCGTGGCGACGACCGACGACGCCTCCGCGGCCGCGGCGATGGTGCGCCGGCACCACGCCGACGTCGCCGTCGTGGACCTGCACATGCCGCCGCCCGGCGGCACGCGGGCGATCGCGGCGATCCGCCGCGCGGACCCGACGGTGCGGATCGTGGCGCTGTCCGGTCAGGCCGAGGAGGACGCCGTCCTGGAGGCGCTGCGCGCCGGCGCGGCCGGCTACCTGCCCAAGACCGCGGACCCCGAGGCGCTGGTGCGCCCGCTGCTGGCCGTGCTCGACGGCTGGTCGGTGATCCCCGAGGACCTGCTGCGCCGGCTGCTCGAGGACTCCGCGCCCACCGGGGAGCAGGGCCTCGCCGATCGGCTGACCGCGGACGAGCGCCGGCTGTGGCGGCTGGTGGCCGACGGCGCGAGCACCGTGGAGATCGCCACGACGCTGCACGTGTCCGAGCGGACGGCGAAGCGGCTGGTGGCCGCGCTGCTGCGCACGCTGGGCGTCGCCACCCGCGTCGAGGCCGCGGCGCTGGCCGGGCGCGTGCACCTGGGCAGCAACGGCAGGCAGGGCTGAGATCCGCACCGGTGCAGATCCGCATCCCATCGCCCCCCGGCTACCCGCGACGGTGATCGACACGCGCGGTGCGAGGGGGTGGGTGCGGACGGCCTAGGGAGCCAGCGTCCCCGCCCACGTCCCCGACGACGCCGCCGCGGTGAAGGCGGGCACCTCCGCGGCGGCCATGTCCACCGCGGCGTAGCCCCCGCTGCCGGCGCCCACGCAGGCGACGACGGTGGCGAGCCCGGCCCGCCGCTGGAACACGCTCTGCCGGACCTGCCAGCCCACGACGGCACGGCGCTGCAGCACGGCCTGCTCGCGCACCAGCCAGCCGCTGCGGACGCTGAACGACCGCTGCCCGGCGCCGTGGCCGAGGGCGCGGTACCGGCCGATGCCCATCGGCACGCCCAGCGCGGTGAGGACGACGCCGACGACCGGCACCCCCCACCACCCGAGGGCGGCCGCCGCCCAGACCCCCGCCGCGGTCACCATCAGACCGGCGGCCAGGGCCCGCACCAGCCGGCGGCGCAGGGCGGCGGGCGGGTGGCCGGTCAGCGGGCCGGGGTCCTCGACGAGCCGGCCGAGCAGCCGCAGCGCCTCAGGGCGCGGACCGAGGGGCAGCAGCTGACCGCGCCGGTTGGCCTGGCCGAGGCCGGTGACCAGGGCGTTGACCCGGGCCGCGCGCACCCACCGCATGCCCAGGCCCTCGCTGAGCGTGCCGCCCCGGATGCGGTCGACCTCCAGCTCGGTGTGCCGCCGGGTGAGCAACCCGCGGACGGCGACCAGCGAGCCGCCGCGCCGGACCAGTCGGTAGCCCCAGTTGACGACGGCCGCCCCGGCCACCGCGGCCACGGCGAGCAGCGGCACCGCGGCGACCAGCCCGGCGACGACCAGGTGCGGGGAGGGCTCGGGACCCACGAGGTCGGGGACGACGGCGTCGGGAAGCTCCTGGACCAGCCGGAACAGCGTGCCGACGGCGGCCAGCGGGACCACGAGGTAGCTGCCGACCAGCGGCGCGTACAGCAACCAGCGGGGCTGGAAGCGGGAGAGCTCCTCCTCGACCGGCGCCTCGGGGGCCTGCGCGCCCTCCGGTGCCGGCACCCCGGCGGGACGGCGAGCCAGCAGCCGCGCGCGCAGCCGGTCGCCCTCGGCGCGGGGGACGCCGTCGACGACGAGCTCCTCCTCGTTCGTCCCGACCGAGCCGGCCGCGGCGTCGATGCGGACCCGCACCAGGCCGAGCAGCCGGTGCAGCGGCGGGGCCTCGACCTCCACGCCGCGGATCCGGTCGTTGGGCACGGTGCGCACCGAGCGGGCCAGCAGGCCGCGGGTCACCACCACCGCCGTCGGCCCGTCGGCGTAGCCGAACCGCGACCAGCTCAGCACGGCCGCGACCAGGGACAGGGCGGTGACGACCGCCGCCATGACCACGATGGTGAACAGCCCGTCGTCCAGGCCGACCAGCGCGGCGACGGGGATCAGCACCGGCACCAGCTGGCGGGCCTGGCGGAAGGTGGCGGTGTGCACCAGCACCACGCGGGGCGACGCCCGCAGTGGCCGCTTCCCGGGTGCGCGACCGCCGCCGACGCCCACGGCTGGGTCGCTCACCGGTCCGGCTCCGCCCGGCGGCGCCGGGGGGACGGCGGGGCCGCCCGCATCGCTCACCGGTCCGCTTCCGCCCGGCGGAGCCGGAGGGACGGCAGGGCCGCTCACGTTGCCTCGTCGCGGACCAGCTCGGCGCGCCGGGCGAGGTCGTCGGCGACCCGCTGGGCCACGTCGGCCTCCAGGTGCAGCACCCGGACCGTGCCCTGCGAGGACGCCGTCAGCACCGCCACCGTGGCCAGCCCGAACAGCTGCTGCAGCACGCCGCGGGTGACGTCGACGGTCTGGATGCGCGAGATGGGCACCAGCGTCCAGGTGCGGGTCAGCCAACCGGTGAGGGTGTAGACCGCCTCGCCGGTGACCTCCCAGCGGTGCACGCGGAAGCGGACCCACGGCCGGATGCCGATCGCCGTCCCCGCGTACACCACCAGCAGCGTCGGCAGCAGCCAGCGCAGCACCGGGACCGGGCCGTCGTCCGGCACGAAGAGGACGAACGCCGCCACCAGCGCGCCGTAGACCAGCGTCCCGATCACGCCCTCGGTGACCCACAGCCTGATCGCCGAGCGGGACAGCGACCAGGCGGGGTCGCGGACGGGCGCAGGAGCGTCGGCGGTCATCGCCCCCATCCTGTCAGCGACCCCGGCCGTGATCATGGGGTTCGTGCCGGTCCCCACGGCGAGTCCGCGCGTGTCGTCTGCCACGACCCCATGATCACCGCCGGTGGAGCGGGGCGCGGAGCCGCCCCTCGTGCCGGTGGCACGATGGGACGCGTGATGCCGCAGCAGGTCCCGACCGTGCCCGCCAGCGAGGTGCCCGAGGACGCCGTCGTCCTCGACGTGCGTGAGGACGAGGAGTGGGTGACCGGCCACATCGACGGCGCCACCCACATCCCGATGGGCGAGGTCCCGGCGCGGCTGGAGGAGCTGCCCGAGGCCGACCCGCTCTACGTCACCTGCCGCGGCGGCGGGCGCTCGGCCCGCGTGGCCGCCTGGCTCAACGCCAACGGCTACGACGCGGTCAACGTGGGCGGCGGCATGGGGGAGTGGGAGGCGGCCGGCCGGCCCATGGTGAGCGAGACCGGCCAGCAGCCCTTCGTGCGCTGAGGCCCCTCGCAAGCTCGGGGCGGTGCCCTGGAGGGGCCACCTCTGCGTCGGCTACAGCGACGCGCCCCGCACCAGCCCGATCGCGTAGGAGTCCCAGAAGGTCCCGGCCGCCGGGCCGCCGTTGCAGGTGCCGTCGGACTCGCCGGGGCGCTTGACCCACAGGTAGGCGTCGACGCGGGGCTGCCCCGTCTGCGCCGTCGGTCGCTCGCCGAGGGCGCGGCCCGCGGGGTTGCACCAGTCGGTGCCGGGGCCGTTGCCGTTGCGGCTGGTGTCGACGACGAAGTGCGCCCCATCCAGCAGCGCGGAGACCTGCTGGCCGTAGGCGACGTTGTCCGCAGTGGTCTCGAAGTTGGAGACGTTGAGCGCGAAGCCGTCCGCGGCGGTCGCCCCCGCGGCGCGCAGCCGCTCGGCCATGGTCGGTGCGCCGACCCAGGTCGCGTTCCCGGCGTCGAGGTAGGTGCGGGTGCCGGGGTTGACCTCGAGCAGGTCCACCGCCGAGCGCAGCACCGCCAGCCGCTCGGACGGGTCGCCGCACAGCTGGGCGAGCGCGTCGGGTTCCACGACGACGACCGCGTCGGCGCTGCCGATGCCGGCCGCGACCGCCTGCACCCAGCGGAGGTACTCGGCCGACGAGCCGACCCCGCCGGCGGAGTACCCGCCGCAGTCGCGGCCGGGGACGTTGTAGGTCACGAGGACCGGCACGGCCCCGGCGGCCTGCGCGGCGGCGACCTCCCGGCGGACCGTCGCGGTCACGTCGCCGCTCCACGCGCCCAGCCACAGCGACGTGGGCACGCCCGCCAGCTCGGCGAGCGCCGCGGCGTCCGCGGCGCTGCGGCCCGGCTGCGCCGCGGCCCGGGCCGCGCCGGTGTTCGGGCCGTAGAAGGTCATCCCGGCGAGCGGGTTGCCGGTGACGGAGGGCGGGACGGCCGTCGAGCCGGTCGCCGTGGCCGTCGTGGTGCCGGCCGTACCGGAGGTGGCGCCGGTCGTCGCCGCGGTGCTGCTGGTGGGCGCAGGTGCGGTGGGAGTCGGGGTCGTCCCGCTCGGCGTCGCCGTGCTCGGGAGGGCAGCGGACGTCGTCGGCGTGGGGACCGGCGCCGTCGTCGGCGCCGTCCGGGTCTTGCGGGCCTGCTCGATGGCCGGCTGCGCCGCGGACGGCGCCTCGGGGGCCAGGAGCGACGGCGCGAGCAGTCCGGCCCCGACCACCACGGCGGCGAGGCCGGAGGCCCACAGCCGTCGCCGGCCGCGTCGCGCCCGGTGCCGGCCCGGGGTGCCGGGGGTCGGGTCGGTCAGCCGATCCGGCGAGGGGCGGCCCGGGGCGAACACCATGCGCACAACGTAGTGGAGTGCTTCCGAAGCGTCACGGTCGGGGATGACTCAGCGTGTTGACACCCCGCACGAGAGTGACGTGGCGAGGGGGTCCGTCCGCGCGCGCGGACGGACCCCCTCGCAGGACGTTCAGCCGCGCGCGGGGAACTCCGCGAAGCGGCTGCGCAGGTCCTTCTTGGAGAACTTGCCGACGCTGGTCTTGGGCACCTCGTCGATGAACTCGACGGCGTCGGGCATCCACCACTTGGCCACCTGCGGCCTGAGGTGGTCGAGGACCTCCTGCTCCGTCATCGTCTCGCCCTCCTTGACGACGACGCAGGCCAGCGGGCGCTCGTCCCACTTCGGGTGCGGGACGCCGACGACGGCGGCCTCCTTGACCTTCGGGTGGCTCATGATCGCGTTCTCGAGGTCGACCGAGCTGATCCACTCGCCGCCGGACTTGATCAGGTCCTTGGTGCGGTCGGCGATCCGGATCGAGCCGTAGGGGTCCATCGCGGCGACGTCACCGGTGCGCATCCAGCCGTCCTCGGTCGTGAGCACCACACCCGCGTCCGGGTTGTAGTAGTCCTGGGCGCACCACGGGCCGCGGACCTGCAGCTCCCCGGTCGCCTCGTCGTCCCACGGCTGCGGCTCGAGCGTCTCGGCGTCGACGATGCGGGCCTCGACGCCGAGGAACGGAGTGCCGGCGCGGGCGCGCTGGGCCGCCTTGGTCTCCTCGTCGGCGTCCAGGTAGCGGCGCGGCAGGATGCCCGAGGAGGCGACCGGGTGGGTCTCGGTCATGCCCCAGGCCTGCAGGATCGCCAGGCCCACCTGCTCCC
>DATIMX010000274.1:0-4695 GCA_035474935.1 Geodermatophilus sp.
GACTCCGGCGCCCGCGACGAGGCACAGGTCGTGCCGAAGCCCCGTCGTGCGACGGGAGCGGGTCAGCGGCCGACGAGCGTCGTCTCGAAGTCGTAGCGCGACGCGCGGTAGACGTGCCGGCCGAACTCGACGGCCGCCCCCTGGTCGTCGAAGGCGGTGCGCTGCATGGTGAGCAGCGCCGAGCGCGGCGGCTCGTCGAGGAGCCGGGCCTCGTCGGCACGCGCCAGCCGCGCCCCGATGCGCTGGTGGGCGACCCGCAGGTGGACCCCCCGAGCCCGCAGGTACTGGTAGAGCCCGCGCTCGGTGAGGTCCTCGACGGTCGGCTCGAACCGGCCCGGGAGGTGGTTGGTGAGCAGCGCGAGGGGCTCCCCCCGCGAGCGGCGCAGCCGCCGGACCACGACGATCTCGTCCCCCTCGGGCACGTCGAGCTCCTCCGCCACGTCGGCCGGGGCCGGGACGCGGTCCAGGGACAGCACCTCCGTCGTCGGCGCCTCGCCGGACCGGGAGAGGTCGTCGTAGAGGCTGGTCAGCTCCACCGAGCGGCGCACGTGCGGCTGGATCACCTGGGTGCCCACCCCGCGCTTGCGGACCACGAGCCCCTTGTCGACCAGCTCCTGCACCGCCCGCCGCACGGTGGGCCGCGACAGCCCGTAGCGCTGGGCCAGCAGGATCTCGTTCTCCAGGCGGGAGCCGGCCGGCAGGTCGCCCCCGGCGATGGCGCCCTCGATGGCCTGGGCAAGCTGGAAGTACAGCGGCGTGGGACTGGATCGGTCCAGGTCGATCGTCAGCACGGGGCCTCCTCCGGTGCGGCGCCACGGGGCTCGGCCGGTGACTCGGCGGCTCCGCGGACCGATGATGGCACCTCGGCACGTCCTGTTGTCCTCACCTCTTCGGGGGGCCACCGACGACCGGACGTCCTGTTGGCTTTATGTCCTTACAAAGTCTTGACACGTTGCTGTGTCGCGGAGCACAGTCCCAGGGGCAGCCGGACGACGAGCAGGGGGACGGAGCACCGTGGCAGACACCCTGGAGATGGTGGCGATGGGCCGGAGCGGGGTCGACGTCTACCCGCTGCAGGTCGGAGTCGGCCTGGAGGACGTCGAGACGTTCGGGAAGTTCCTCGGGGGCAGCGCGGCCAACGTCGCGGTCGCCGCGGCCCGGCTCGGCCACTCCAGCGCCCTCGTGACCGGGGTGGGCGACGACCCGTTCGGCCGGTTCGTCCGCCGGGCGCTGCGCGACCTCGGCGTCGACGACCGGCTCGTGGTGGTCGACCCCGCGCACCCCACGCCGGTCACCTTCTGCGAGATCTTCCCGCCTGACGACTTCCCGCTGTACTTCTACCGCCGGCCCACCGCCCCGGACCTGCAGATCCGCCCGGAGGACCTCGACCTCGCGGCCATCCGCGACGCCGGGCTGTTCTGGGCGACGGTCACCGGCCTGTCCGAGGAGCCCAGCCGGTCGGCCCACCACGCGGCGTGGGAGGCCCGGGGCCGCCGCCGGCACACCGTGCTCGACCTCGACTACCGGCCCATGTTCTGGACCTCGACGGAGGAGGCCACCGCCCAGGTGCGGGCGGCCCTCCCCCACGTGACCGTCGCCGTCGGCAACCGCGAGGAGTGCGAGGTCGCCGTCGGCGAGACCGACCCCGACCGCGCCGCCGACGCGCTGCTCGACGCCGGGGTGGAGCTCGCCATCGTCAAGCAGGGCCCGCGCGGCGTCCTCGGCAAGACCCGCACCGAACGGGTCGTCGTCCCGCCCACCCCGGTCGAGGTCGTCAACGGCCTCGGCGCGGGCGACGCGTTCGGCGGCTCGCTCGCGCACGGCCTGCTCGCCGGGCTGCCCCTGGAGCAGCTGCTGCGCAACGCCAACGCGGCCGGGGCGATCGTCGCCTCCCGGCTGGAGTGCTCCACCGCGATGCCGACCGCCGCCGAGATCGATGCCCATGTCAAGGCCTCCGTCACCGCCTCCCTGGAGGGGACCCGTGTCTGACACCGCCCTGTCCCCCGCCGAGGTCTCCGTTCCCGAGACGCTGGGCGCCCCGCCGGTGTGCACCTCGTACGCCGAGGTCACCGAGCTGCGCAGCCGGGACCCGCAGGCCATCCGCCGGGCGCTGGCCGCCCGCAGCCGGCGGCCCGCCTTCCTGCCCGAGGACGGCCGGCTCATGCTGGTCGCCGCCGACCACCCCGCCCGCGGCGCGCTGTCGGCCCAGGGGCGCCCGGCGGCGATGAACAGCCGCACCGACATGCTCGACCGGCTGCGCGCCGCGCTGGCCCGCCCGGGCGTGGACGGCCTGCTGGCCACCGCCGACATCGCCGAGGACCTGCTGCTGCTCGGCGCGCTCGAGGACAAGGTCGTCGTGGCCTCGATGAACCGCGGCGGCCTGGCCGGCGCCAGCTTCGAGCTTGACGACCGGATGACCGGATACGACGTCGCCGGCGTGGTCGAGGCCCGCTTCGACGCGGCCAAGATGCTCAACCGGATCGACCTCGACGACTCCGGCACGGTGCGGATGCTGGAGACCGCCGGACGCGCGGTCACCGAGCTCGCCCGCGCCGGCGTCGTCGCGATGCTCGAGCCGTTCCTGTCCCGGCGGGTCGACGGCCGGGTCAGCAACGACCTCAGCCCGGACGCGGTCATCAAGTCGGTGCACATCGCGCAGGGACTGGGCGCCACCTCGGCCTACACCTGGCTCAAGCTGCCGGTCGTCGCGGAGATGGAGCGGGTCATGGACGCCACGACCCTGCCCACGATGCTGCTCGGCGGGGACCCCTCCCGCCGACCCGAGGAGACCTACGCGCAGTGGCGCGACGCCCTGGCCCTGCCGGCGGTGCGCGGCCTGGTCGTCGGCCGCACCCTCCTCTACCCGCCGGACGACGACGTCGCCGCCGCCGTGGACACCGCCGTCTCCCTCGTGCACTGAAGGAGCCTCCGATGAAGGCATGGGGCGACGGCCCTCCTGCAGCGGCCCGCCGCGAGCCCGCGAGTGGCCGGGGGCAGCAAGGTCCTTCCACGCTGCACCTGCCCGCCGGCAGCGCCGCCGCCGGCCCCTACGCCCTCGAGGTCACCCCGGAGACCGCCGGGTGGGGGCACTCGAGCCTCCGGGTGCTCGAGCTGCCCGCCGGCAGCAGCCACGTCCTCGACACCGGCCCCGACGAGGTCCTCGTCGTCCCGCTGGAGGGCGGCGTGACCGTGACCTGCGACGACGAGGTCCTCACCCTCCTCGGGCGCAGCGGCGTCTTCGCCGGGCCGACCGACTTCGCCTACCTCCCGCTCGGCGCCACGGCGACCCTGTCCAGCCGCGGCGGGGGGCGGTTCGCCCTGTGCGGCGCCCGCGCCCGCCGGCGGCTGCCGGTGCGCTACCGCCCCGCCGCGGACGTCCCGGTGGAGCTGCGCGGCGCCGGCCGGTGCAGCCGCCAGGTGAACAACTTCGCGACCGCCGACGTCTTCGAGGCCGACTCCCTCATCGCCTGCGAGGTCATCACCCCCGGCGGCAACTGGTCGTCCTACCCGCCACACAAGCACGACGAGACCTCCGAGGTGGAGACCGAGCTCGAGGAGGTCTACTACTTCGAGATCGCCCCCGGACCGGGAGGTGAGCCGGGCCTGGCCTACCAGCGGGTCTACGGCACCCCCGAGCGGCCCATCGACGTCCTCGCCGAGGTGCGCGACCGCGACGTCGTCCTCATCCCCCACGGCTGGCACGGCCCCTCGATCGCCGCCCCGGGGCACGACCTCTACTACCTCAACGTCATGGCCGGCCCGGGGCCCGAGCGTGCCTGGCGGATCGTCGACGACCCCGACCACGCCTGGATCCGCGGCACCTGGGCCGACGAACCGGTCGACCCCCGGCTGCCCCTGCACTCCCCCACCGGCACCCCGCAGAAGGAAGGGCCCCGACCGTGAGCCAGATCCCGCCGCCGGCCGCACCCGAGACGGTGCGGCTGACCGTCGCCCAGGCCGTCGTCCGGTTCCTGGCGCAGCAGCACACCGAGCGCGACGGGCAGCGGCAGCGGCTGTTCGCCGGCTGCTTCGGCATCTTCGGGCACGGCAACGTCGCCGGCCTGGGCCAGGCGCTGCTGCAGGCCGAGCTGGAGGACCCCGACGCACTGCGGTACGTGCTGGGCCGCAACGAGCAGGCCGTCGTGCACACCGCCGTGGCCTACGCCCGCGCCAAGGACCGGCTGCAGACCTGGGCGGTCTCCACCAGCGTCGGCCCCGGCTCGACCAACACGCTCACCGGCGCGGCGCTGGCGACCATCAACCGGCTGCCGGTGCTGCTGCTCCCGGCCGACACCTTCGCCACCCGCTCGGCCGGCCCGCTGCTGCAGGAGCTGGAGCGGCCCGACAGCGGCGACGTGACCGTCAACGACGCCTTCCGGCCGGTGTCGCGCTACTTCGACCGCATCTGGCGGCCCGAGCAGCTGCCCGGCGCGCTGCTCGGCGCGATGCGGGTGCTCACCGACCCGGCCGAGACCGGCGCGGTCACCCTCTGCTTCCCGCAGGACGTGCAGGCCGAGGCCTTCGACTGGCCGGTCGAGCTGTTCGCCGAGCGCACCTGGCACGTCGGCCGGCCGCTGCCCGAGCCGGCCGCGCTGGCCCGCGCCGTCGAGGTGATCCGCTCGGCGCGCCGGCCGCTGGTGGTCGCCGGCGGCGGCGTCATCTACTCGCAGGCCACCGAAGCGCTGGACGCCTTCG
>DATIMX010000275.1:0-15380 GCA_035474935.1 Geodermatophilus sp.
ATGATCGGCCCGGTGATCGCGGCCTTCGGGAACCAGGAGCAGAAGGAGCGGTTCCTGGCCAAGACGGCGAACCTCGACATCTGGTGGTGCCAGGGCTTCTCCGAGCCCGACGCCGGCTCCGACCTGGCCAGCCTGCGCACCGCCGCCGTCCGCGACGGCGACGACTGGGTCGTCAACGGCCAGAAGACGTGGACGACGCTGGGCCAGCACGCCGACTGGATCTTCTGCCTGGTCCGCACCGACCCGACCGCGGAGAAGAAGCAGCGCGGCATCTCGCTGCTGGTCTTCCCGATGGACACCCCCGGCGTCACGCTGCGGCCGATCGAGCTCATCGACGGCAGCTTCGAGGTCAACGAGGTCTTCTTCGAGGACGTCCGCGTGCCGGCCGAGAACCTGATCGGCGAGGAGAACCGCGGCTGGGACTACGCCAAGTTCCTGCTCGGCAACGAGCGGGTGGGCATCGCGCGGGTCGGCAGCACCAAGCGGCTGCTGGCCCAGGCCAAGGCGTACGCGCAGGAGGTCACCGTGGGCGGTCGCCCGCTGGCCGAGGACCCGCGCATGGCCAGCCGCATCGCCGAGGTCGAGAACGAGCTCCTCGCGCTGGAGCTGACCGCGCTGCGCGTGGCCGCGCACTCGGCCGACGGCAAGCCGCACCCGGCCTCGTCGGTGCTCAAGCTCCGCGGCTCGGAGCTGCAGCAGGCCGCCACGGAGCTGGTGGTCGACATCGCCGGCCCGCTCTCGCTGTCCTCGTTCGCCGACGGCGGCTCCGAGGTCCCCGACTGGGCCCGCGTGGCCACGCCGGAGTACCTCAACTACCGCAAGGTCTCCATCTACGGAGGCTCCAACGAGGTGCAGCGCACCATCATCGCCGGCACGATCCTGGGGCTCTGAGGCAACCGTGGACTTCACCTTCGACAGTGAGCAGAACGACCTCCGGGAGGCCGTGCGCGGTCTGCTGGACCGCGCCTACGGCGACGGCGAGCAGCGCCGCCGGGTGACCGGCACCGACCCCGGCTTCGAGGAGAAGACCTGGTCGCGGCTGGCCGAGATGGGGCTGCTGGGGCTGCCCTTCGCCGAGGAGCACGGCGGCATGGGCGCCGGGCCGATCGAGGTGGCGATCGTCGCCGAGGAGATCGGCCGGGTGCTCGCGCCCGAGCCGTTCGTCGAGGCGGTCGTGCTCGCCGGCGGCCTGGTCGCCGCCGTCGGCACCGACGCCCAGAAGGGCGAGATCCTGGGCGGCATCGCCGAGGGGACCACGCTGGCCGCCGCCGCGCACGCCGAGCCGGGCACCCGCTGGAGCCCGTCCGCCGAGGCCGTCACCGCCAGTCAGGACGGCGACTCCTGGACGCTCACCGGCGTCAAGGAGCCGGTCCTCAACGGTGCCCGGGCCGACGTCCTCGTGGTCTCCGCGGTGGTCGACGGGGGCACGGCGCTGTTCCTCGTCCGCGGCGACGCGGCGGGCCTGACCCGCACCGGCTACCGCACCCACGACGGCGGCCGCGCGGCGAACGTGCGCTTCGAGGGCACCCCGGCCGAGCTGCTCGGCGAGGACATCGCGGACCGCACCGCGGAGATCGAGCGGGTGCTCGCCGAGGCGCGCATCGCCTACGCCCACGAGGCCATCGGCTCCATGGACACGGCGCTGCGCACCACCGCCGAGTACCTCAAGACCCGCAAGCAGTTCGGCGTGACGCTCAACCGGTTCCAGGCGCTCACCTTCCGCGCCGCGGACATGTACGTCTCGCTCGAGCTGGCCCGCAGCACCGCGCTGTGGGCGTCGATGGTGGCCGATGCCGGTGGGGACGTCGTCACCGCCGCCGACCGCGCCCGGCTGCAGACCAGCCGCGCCGGCCGGCACATCGGCAAGGAGGCGATCCAGCTGCACGGCGGGATCGGCGTGACCGCCGAGTACACGATCGGCCACCACACCAGCCGGCTCACCGCCATCGACCACGTCCTCGGCGACGGCGACTGGGCGCTGTCCCGCCTCGCCGCGGACGTGACCGGGCACGAGACCGTCGACCCGCTGGGCGCGCCCTACACCGCCTGAGCAACGAGCGAACGGTCTGCGGCCGGCGTCCCCTGGTGGGGCGCCGGCCGCGGCTGTCTTCCGGTGCGGACGCGCGCGGCGGTGCGGCCGGCGGTCCCTAACCTCCCGGTGTGCTCACGTCCCCGCTGCTCGTGCCGCTCCTCCTCGCGGTCGCCGGCCTCGCCGGCTGGGGCGTCGCCCGGCTCGTCCGCCGCAGGCGCGGCCGGACGGTCACCGCGCTGGTGGCGGCCCTGGCCTTCCTCACGGTCACCGCCGGGGGCGTGCAGCTGTGGGCACTGGCCGCGCTCGACTCCTCCGCGGTGGCGCGGGCGGTCGTCTGGCGCGACGCCGACGTCGACGACTGGCGGCGGTTCCCGGCGCTGCCGGTCCCCGCCGGCCCCCAGACCCTGGAGTTCCGGCCGGGGTCCCTCCCCGACGGCGTCCTCGACGAGGTGACCGTGCCCGACGGCGGGACCGAGGACCTGGACGCGCTGCTCGAGCGCACCGGGACCCAGGCGTTCCTCGTCCTGCGCGGCGACGAGCTGGTCGTCGAGCGGTACCTGCACGGCGGGGGGAGGGAGGCGACCCAGACGTCGTTCTCCGTCGCCAAGTCGATCCTCTCCACCCTGGTCGGCATCGCCGTCGACCGCGGTCAGATCGGCAGCCTCGACGACCCGGTCACCACCTACGTGCCGGAGCTGCTGGACCGGGACCCCGACTTCGCCCGGGTCACCCTGCGGTCCCTGGTCACCATGTCGTCGGGGCTGCACTACGAGGAGCACGGCCTGCCCTGGAGCGACGACTCGGTCACCTACTACTCCCCCGACCTGCGCGCGACGGCCCTCTCGGTGGAGATCGACGAGGCCCCGGGCGTCCGGTGGCACTACGACAACTACAACCCGCTGCTCGTGGGACTGGTCCTGGAGCGGGCCACCGGCACGCCGGTGGCCGACTACGCGAGCGAGGTGCTGTGGCAGCCCCTCGGTGCGGAGGCCGACGCGTCGTGGAGCGCCGACAGCGAGGCCTCGGGGTTCCCGAAGATGGAGAGCGGCTTCAACGCCCGGGCCGTGGACTACGCCCGCTTCGGGTACCTCTTCGCGCACGAGGGCCGGGTCGGCGACCGGCAGGTGGTGCCCGCGGCCTGGGTCGCCGAGGCGACCGCCCGCGACACCACCGCCGACCCGGCCGAGCACTACCAGTACTGGTGGTGGGTCGACACCGAGCGGGAGGGGCGCTTCTCCGCGCGGGGCAACAAGGGCCAGTACGTCTACGTCGACCCCGCCACCGACGTGGTCGTCGTCCGCCTGGGCCGCGACTACGGCATCGACGACTGGCCCGCGGTCCTGCGCGACGTGGCCGACCGGGTCCAGGCCGCCGGGTCGTGAGCGGCCCTACTGACCGAGCATCGCCAGGCGCAGCTCGTCGGCCTCGGCGCGCACCCGGTCCAGCACCGCGACGACGGCGTCCTCGCCGAGCTGCCCGCCGGTGAGCTCCTCGACCGGTACCGGCACGTGGTCCTCGGCCGTCAGCCGGGCCGCCACCTCCAGGGCCGCCCGCAGCAGCGCGCCGTCCTCGTCGCCGAGGTCGTCCACCGCGCCCAGCGGCGCGATCATGCTCGGCGGGAAGCCCCACTGCTCGAGCGCCACCGCGGTGAGCCGGAGGGCGTGGATGCCGTAGCGGCGCACCTCGGCCGCCCGGCGGCCGACCGCGGTCGGCTCGGCGGCCGCCAGCTCGGCGTAGCCCTCTGCGTCGTTGTGGTGCAGCAGCGCGACGCCCAGGGGAGCGAGCAGCCCCAGGCACAGGGCGTCCTGCGGGCGCTGGCCGAACCGCAGGGCCAACGTGGCGGCGGCCAGGGCGACGGTGGTGCTCATCCGCCAGAAGTCCTCGGGCAGCCGCGACTCGTCGTCCAGGTCGGCCAGCGCGACGGTGGCCATGGTGCGCACGGTGGGGAAGCCGACGACGGTCACGGCGAGCTGCAGCGAGGGAACCCGCCCGCGCATGCCGAAGTAGGCCGAGTTGGCCAGCTTCATCACCCGGCCGGCCAGGGCGACGTCCGCGGCGAGGGTCCGGGCGAGGATCCGCGCGTCGGTGTCGTCGGAGCCGGCGATCGACACGATCTGCGCGGCGACCGGCTTCTGCGCGGCCATCGTCTCGATGCTGGCCAGCACGGCCTCGAGGTCGAAGGTCGGCGCCGCGGCCAGGATCGTGGGCACCGGCGCTCCCGGGGGGACGAGGGGGGTGAGGGTCATCGGGCGTGCGCCGCGTACCAGGCGGCGGTGCGGGAGCCGGTCATCGGCCGGGCGAGGTCGAAGCCCTGCAGGAAGCCGGCGCCCAGGTCGGCGAGCTGGGCGGCCTGCTCCTCGGTCTCCACGCCCTCGGCGACGGTCGACAGGTCGAGGCTGCGGGCCAGCGCGATGACCGCCGAGGCGATCTCGGTGTGCCCGTCGGCCAGCTCGGCGACGAAGGAGCGGTCCACCTTGAGGCAGTCCACCGGCAGGTGACGCAGATAGGCCAGCGAGGAGTAGCCGGTGCCGAAGTCGTCGATCGCCAGCGAGACGCCCAGGTCGCGCAGCTGCATGAGCACCGCGCGCGCCGACGACGGGTCCTTCATGAGGGCGGACTCGGTGATCTCGATCTGCAGCCGCGAAGGGTGCAGCCCGTGCCGCTCCAGCGCGGCGACGACGTGGCCGTGCAGGTGCTCGTCGAGCTGCAGCGCCGACACGTTGACGTTGGCCCGCTGCGGGGCGCCCCGGCCCAGCAGCCGGTCCCACTCGGCCAGCTGCCGGCAGGTCTCGTCGAGCACCAGCAGGCCCAGCCCGCCGATCAGCCCGCTCTCCTCGGCCAGTGGGACGAAGACGCCGGGGCTGATCGGGCCGCGCAGCGGGTGGTGCCAGCGGGCCAGCGACTCCACGGCGACCGGGGCGCCGTCGGCGGCGCTGAAGATCGGTTGGTAGAGCAGCGTGATCTCGCGCCGCTCGATCGCCTCGCGCAGCTCGGCGACCAGCCGCAGCTTGTCTCGCGCCTCCGCCCGCGCCCGCTGGTCGAGCACGGTGATGCGGCCCTTGCCGCCGGCCTTGGCCTGGTACATCGCGATGTCGCAGTCGCGGATCAGCTCCTCGGCCGCGCCGTGCTCGGTGGTCTGCACGGTCACACCGACGCTGGCGTGCGGGCGGACGTCGACCCCGCCGAGGCGCACCGGTTGCGCGAGCGCGGCGCCGATCCGCCGGGCCAGGGTCACCGCGTCGCCCTCGTCGAGGTCCTCGCAGACGACGACGAACTCGTCGCCGCCGAAGCGGGCCACCAGGTCGCCGGGGCGCACCGTGGCGCGCAGCCGGGCGGCGACCTCCACCAGCAGCTCGTCGCCCGCGGTGTGGCCGAGGGAGTCGTTGACGACCTTGAAGTCGTCCAGGTCGAGAAACAGGCAGGCCAGCCCGCCGGTGCCGGGCCGGAACCGGTCGGCGACGTGCTCGGCGAGCAGGATGCGGTTGGGCAGCCCGGTGAGCGGGTCGTGGTGGGCCTGGTGCGCCAGGCGGGCCTCGAAGGCCAGCCGGTCGGTGATGTCCTCGATGGTGCCGACGAAGCCCGCGCCGACACGGGGGGTGAACAGGTGCGAGAAGCGGATGACCGTCGTCCGCTCGGTGCCGTCGGTGCGGAGGAGCCGCGCCTGGGTCTCCCCGTTCCCCCCGCCGAGGACGACGACGACCTGCTCGATGACGGCGTCGAGGTCGTCGGGGTGCACCGTCGCCATCCACGCGGTGCCCAGCAGCTGCTCGGCCTGCAGCCCGACCAGGCTGCAGAACGCGTCGTTGACGTGCGCCAGGCGCATGCCCTGCTCGGAGAGCAGCGTGGGCACCGGGGAGCGCTCGGTCAGCGTGGCGAAGCGCTGCCCGTGGGCGTCGGCGGTGGCCCGCAGGGCCCGCTGGGACCCGGTGTCGGCGGGGACCAGCCGCAGCGTCCACATCCGGCCGCTGGGCGTCGGCGTGCACAGCACCACCGCCTCCACCTGGACGCCGCTGGCGGTGCGCACCGGCAGGGTCATCCGCACGCTGCGCTCGCGGCGCAGCAGCAGCCGGACCTCGCCGCCGCGCAGCGTCGGCACCAGCGAGGAGACCGGCAGCGACCGCAGGTCGTCCAGCCCGTAACCGAGCAGCTGCGTCGCACCCTGGTTGCCCCAGGTGATGCGGGGGATCCCGCCGACCACCTCGGCGACGAGGAGCACGAGCGTGTCGCTCACGGCGGCCCCGTGGAAGACCGACGCGACCACCTCCGGCGGCACCACCGGTTCCGCGGTCACGGTCGTCGCTGCCACGCACCCTCCCCTGCTGCCCACGGCGATCGGCGTCCGTGCCACTCGTCCGTCCCGGGAAGGACTACGCCGGAGGGGCGGCGGTCGCCACTCGGGGGCGGAGGTCCTCACCCTCCCGGGGGGCTCCGGGCCCCGACGCGCGGACCGCTCGAGGCGCTTCGCTGCGGGGGGGTGACGCAGCCCACTCACGGAGCAGCTCCGCGGTTCGGCATGATCTCCCCGGCTGCGCCACCAGTGCACGCCGTGCCGGACCGCCCGCCCACCGGCGGGTGCCACCGCTGTACCGGACCGCCCGTCACCGGCGACGGACGGCGACCCACCCGTGCAGGAGGAACCGGACGTGCTCATCGGAGTCCCTCGGGAGACCCGGCCCGGCGAGACGCGCGTGGCGGCGACGCCGACCACCGTGCGCCAGCTGACCGCGCTGGGCTACGACGTCGTCGTCGAGACCGGCGCGGGAACGGCGGCCAGCTTCCCCGACGACGGCTACCACAGGGCCGGGGCCCGGGTGGGGACGGCGGCCGACGCGTGGGGCGCCGACGTCGTCCTGCACGTGGCCAGGCCGACGCCGGAGGAGGTCGGGCGGCTGCGCGAGGGCGCGGTGCTGGTCAGCACCCTCGCGCCCGCGCTCGACCCGGACCTGCTGGCGACCCTGGCCGCCCGGCCGATCACCGCGCTGGCGATGGACGCCGTCCCGCGGATCAGCCGCGCGCAGTCGCTGGACGTGCTCAGCTCGATGGCCAACATCGCCGGCTACCGGGCGGTGATCGAGGCCGCGCACGCCTTCGGCCGCTCCTTCACCGGCCAGGTCACCGCGGCGGGCAAGGTGCCCCCCGCGACGGTGCTCGTCGTCGGCGCGGGCGTCGCCGGGCTGGCCGCGATCGGCGCGGCCAGCAGCCTGGGTGCGATCGTGCGGGCCACCGACGTGCGCCCCGAGGTGGCCGAGCAGATCGCCTCGATGGGCGGTGAGTACGTCGGGGTGCCGGCCTCGCCCACTGACGGCACCGAGCAGCAGAGCGGCGGCGGCACCGGCTACGCGAGCGTGACCAGCGAGGACTACGACCGGCGGGCCGCGGCGATGTACGCCGAGCAGGCCAGCGAGGTCGACATCGTCATCACCACGGCGCTGATCCCCGGCCGCCCGGCGCCGCGGCTGATCACCGAGGAGATGGTGGCCAGCATGGCGCCGGGCAGCGTGGTCGTGGACATGGCCGCCGCGCAGGGCGGCAACGTGGCCGGCTCGGTGCCCGACGAGGTCGTCGTCACCCCGAACGGCGTCACGATCATCGGCTACACCGACCTGCCCGGCCGGCTGCCCGGCCAGGCCTCGCAGCTGTTCGGCACGAACCTGGTCAACCTGGTCAAGCTGCTCACCCCCGGCAAGGACGGCCGGCTGGTGCTCGACCTCGACGACGTCGTCCAGCGCTCGATGACCGTGGTGCGGGACGGCGAGCTGCTCTGGCCCCCGCCGCCGGTGCAGGTGTCCGCAGCACCGGCTGCTGCGCCGGCACCGCGCCCGGCCCCGCCCGCGCCCGCCCCGAGGGAGCCGCGCTCCCCCGCCCGGACCGCGGCCGTCGTCGGCGTCGCGGCGCTGCTGCTGTTCCTGGCCGCCGCCTTCTCGCCGAACCAGCTGATCGGCAACCTGACGGTATTCGCCCTGGCGGTCGTCGTGGGCTTCTACGTGATCGGCAACGTGCACCACGCGCTGCACACGCCGCTGATGAGCGTCACCAACGCCATCTCCGGGATCATCGTGGTCGGCGCCCTGCTGCAGATCGGCCACACCAGCGTCGTGGTCACCGTGCTGGCCACGGTCGCCGTGCTGGTGGCCAGCATCAACGTCTTCGGCGGCTTCGCCGTGACCCGCCGCATGCTCGGCATGTTCACCCGCGGGCCGGCCCGCGCCACCACGGAGCGCTGACATGACTCTCACCTCGGCCGCTGCCGGCGCCTACGTCGTCGCCGCGCTGCTGTTCGTGCTCAGCCTCGCCGGGCTGTCCCGGCACGAGACCGCCAAGTCGGGCAACGCCTTCGGGATCGCCGGCATGGCGATCGCCCTGGCCGCGACCGTCGGGCTGGCCGCCCGCAGCCTCGAGGCCGCCGCGGTCGGGCTGATCATCGTGGCCATGGCCGGCGGCGCCGCGATCGGCCTGTGGCGGGCCCGCCGGGTCGAGATGACCGGCATGCCCGAGCTGATCGCGCTGCTGCACAGCTTCGTCGGCCTGGCCGCCGTCCTGGTCGGCTGGAACGGCTACCTGTCCGTCGAGGCCGTGTCAGTGGGGACGGGGCCTGCGGAGCAGACCGAGGTGCCGGCCGACCTGCTCGGCATCCACTCCGCCGAGGTGGTGATCGGCGTCTTCATCGGCGCGGTCACCCTCACCGGCTCGATCGTCGCCTTCCTCAAGCTCTCGGCGCGGATCAAGAGCAACCCGCTCATGCTGCCCGGTCGCAACTGGCTGAACCTCGGCGCGCTGGTGGCCTTCGCCGCGCTCACTGTCGTCTTCGTCGTCTCGCCGACGCTCGGGGTGCTGACGGCGGTCACCGTGCTCGCGCTGGCGCTGGGCTGGCACCTGGTCGCCTCGATCGGCGGCGGCGACATGCCGGTCGTCGTCTCGATGCTCAACAGCTACTCGGGCTGGGCGGCCGCGGCGTCGGGCTTCCTGCTCGACAACGACCTGCTGATCATCACCGGCGCGCTGGTCGGCTCCTCGGGTGCCTACCTCAGCTACATCATGTGCCGGGCGATGAACCGCTCCTTCCTGTCGGTGATCGCCGGCGGCTTCGGCAACGAGGGCAGCACCGCCTCCGGCACCGAGGACGGCGAGCACACCGAGATCACCGCCGAGGAGGTCGCCGAGCTGCTGCGCGACGCCGAGTCGGTGGTGATCACGCCCGGCTACGGCATGGCGGTGGCCCACGCCCAGTACCCGGTGGCGGAGCTGACCCGCACGCTCACCGAGAAGGGCGTGGAGGTGCGGTTCGGCATCCACCCGGTGGCCGGCCGGCTGCCCGGCCACATGAACGTGCTGCTGGCCGAGGCGAAGGTGCCCTACGACATCGTCCTGGAGATGGACGAGATCAACGACGACCTCGCCAAGACCGACGTGGTGCTGGTCATCGGGGCGAACGACACGGTCAACCCGGCCGCGCTCGAGGACCCGGGCAGTCCGATCGCCGGCATGCCGGTGCTGCAGGTGTGGGAGGCCGAGCACGTCGTCGTCTTCAAGCGGTCCATGAGCACCGGCTACGCCGGCGTGCAGAACCCGCTGTTCTTCCGGGAGAACACCCGGATGCTCTTCGGCGACGCCCGCGAGCGGGTGGAGGACATCCTCAAGGCCCTGTGACCCTTCCGGCGGACTGGCGGTTGCGGCGGCGGCCCGGGTCCCCGACGGTGGGCACGTGGATCCCTTCCGCGGCCTCGGCCTCCCCCGCATCCCGGGGCTGTCCGAGCTGGTCGACGTCCTGCAGAAGCAGACCGAGGCGCTCGCGCAGCTGCCACGGACGATGGCCGACCTCAACGCCGCCGTCCGCGAGCTGATCACCGCCACGCGGGTGGCGACCGAGACCATCGCGTCGGCGCAGCGGACCGCCGAACGGCTCGAGGACCTGGTCGAGGAGCTCGAGGAGCCGGTGCGGGCGCTGCGCCCCGGGCTCGAGCGCGTAGGGCGGGTGCTGGACGACCCGGTCATCGAGACCGTGCCGGACACCCTGCGCACCGTCGCCGACGACCTGCTGCCGCTGGTGCACGGGCTGCGGCAGGCCACCGACCGGGTCGGCTCGGTCACCGGCTTCCTGCGCCGCCACGCGCCCGGGAACAAGGACCGGCCGGAGGACGATCTCTAGGCGGTCTCGCGGGCCCGTTCGAGCAGGAAGGCGAACGGGCCGGGCAGGCCGCGCATGTCCATGAGCCCGAGCAGCAGGTCCGGGGTCACCCGGCGGAAGACGTCGACGACCGGCAGCCGGTCGTAGACCAGCGCCGCCGTGGGCACCCCACGGTGCACCACCGCGCGCAGCCGGGCGGTGGGACGGCGGGTGGTCAGCAGCGGCCGGACGGCGGTGAACGCCAGCCGGGCCGGGGCGCTGCGGGCCAGACCGGGGGCGCGGCGCAGCAGGGTCAACGGCGCGGGCGCGGGATCGATCGGCCGCGGCCGGCCCGCCCGGTCGGGGAAGAGCAGCGGGTGCACGGTGTCGGCGTCGCGCACCTCCTTGCCCCACCAGCGGTGCGCGGGAAGCAGGCCGTCGAGGGGTGAGCCGGTGGGCAGCTCGGCGCCGCGCCAGCGGCCGGTCATCTCCTCGACCGCGACACCGGGCAGCCGGTCGGCGAGGGCGAGGACGTCGGCCGGCGCCGCCCCACCGCGGTGCCGCTCGACCCAGCGGCGGGCGTCGTCGCTCACGAGTCCTCCTCGCTCCCGCTCGTCGGCCGTGCTCGCGGCGCTGCTGTGCCGACCGGTGAGCTCGCGAGCTCGCTCACGCCGCCTCCCAGTGCGCCGGGTGCTCGAGCCCGGCCGGCAGCCGGGTCGCGGCGTCGCCGCGGGCGCCGGCCACCTGGCGCCGGGTCAGGAACAGCGCGCCGGAGAGGTCGGCGCCGCGCACGTCCGCGCCCCGCAGGTCGGCGCCGAGCAGGTCGGTCAGGTGCAGGTCGGCACCGCGCAGGTCCGCCCCGATCAGGAGGGCTCCGCGCAGGCTGACGCCGCGCAGGTCCCCGCGCCGGAGGTCGGCGCCGACGAGGTCGGCGTTGCGACTGTCGGCCCGCCGTCGGCCTCCTGCGCGCGGCCGGACGCCCGCCCGCGCCAGCTCGCTGACCGACAGAAGCAGCGCGCCGGCCTCCGCCTGCAGAGCGCCGGCGTCGACGGCCGCGAGCTCGTCGGGTCCGGCGGCGGCGAGGCCGGCGGCGCGCTCGTGCGCGGCGGCCAGCTCCCGGTGCAGCGGCGCGGCGGCGTCGAGCGCGAGCGCCTCGGCGAGGTACCAGAGCAGCTCGTGCAACAGCCGCTGGACGCCGAAGGCCGCGAACACCGCCGCCGCCTGCTCCGGGGAGTCCCGCCAGTGCGGGGCGCCGGCGAAGGTCACCTGCACCGTCTGCTGCCCGGCACCGAAGCAGTCGAACACCGTGCAGCCGGGGAAGCCGCGCTCGCGCAGGTGCGCGTGGATGCCGCAGCGGTCGTCGTCCCGCAGGTTCGGGCAGGCCCGCCCGGCCGGCTTGTCGATCGCGAAGTCGGCCGAGGCGGCGAACGCCGGGGCGACGCAGCACAGCCCGGTGCAGCGGGTGCAGTCCGCGCGCAGCCGGGCGCGGACCGCGACGGCGTCGGGCACGGGCGCTCCTCCGGTCAGGTGGTCGGGCGCTCCAGGGTCACCAGCACGCCCTCGACGCCGCCCGGGCCGATCCGGCCCTTGACCTCGACCGAGGTGATCGCCTTGAGCTGCCACCCCTCGCGGGCGTGCTGGTTGAGCACCTTCTCCAGCTTGTCACCGGACATCTTGCCGCCCATGAGCCCCTCGCGGAGCTCGACCACCCGGTACTCGTAGCGCTGCGCCACGTCCCGTCCCCTCTCGTCGGCCGCCGTCCCCTGTCCCTGCCCCGGCGCGGCCCGGACGATGCCTCCCGGGCCCCGGCCCGCAGACCGGCCGCGGTGGCGACCAGCGGATACCCTGCCTGCGACCCGATCCCGCCGACGGACAGGACGAGCTCGGTGATCGACCCCCTGAGCTCGCTGCTGCGGGCCGCGCACCTGATGTCGCCGTCGAGGCTGGCGACCACCGTGGCCACCCACGGCCGGGCCCTGGGGGTGGCCGAGACCGTCCTGTACCTGGCCGACTACGAACAGGTCGCCCTCCTGCCGGTACCCGGCGACGGCGTCCCCGAGCGCCAGGAGCTGCCGATCGAGGGCACGATGGCCGGCCGGTCGTTCCGCCGCGTCGAGGTGCTGACCAGCAGCGCCGGGCCGGCCGTCCGGATGTGGCTGCCGCTGCTCGACGGCGTCGAGCGCCTCGGCGTGGTGGAGCTGACGCTGGCGTCGACTCCGGACGAGGAGTCCGAGGAGCGGCTCAAGGCCTTCGTGAGCCTGGTCGCCGAGCTCGTCGTGACGAAGGACGCCTACAGCGACGTGTTCTCCCGGCTGCGGCGGCGGAAGACGCTGAGCCTGGCGGCGGAGATGCAGTGGGAGCTCCTCCCGCCGCCGACCTTCGGCACCGAGCGGGTGGTCATCACCGGGGGCCTGGAACCGGCCTACGACGTCGGCGGCGACAGCTTCGACTACGCCGTCAACGGCGACACCGCCGACCTGCTGGTCATCGACTCCGTCGGGCACGGCCTGCCCGCCGCGGTGCTGGCCAGCGTGGCGATCAGCGCCTACCGCCACGCCCGCCGCAACATGCTCGACCTGCCCGAGATCGCCGCCGAGGTCAACGCCGCCGTCGCCGGCCAGTTCCCCGGCAGCCAGTTCGCCACCGCGGTCATCGCGCGCCTGGACATCGACACCGGTCGGCTGCGGTGGATCAACGCCGGGCACCCCGAACCGCTGATCCTGCGCGGCTCGTCGCTCGTACAGCTGCCGCACCATGCGCCGTCCCGGCCGCTGGGACTGCAGGAGGACCGGCCGCTCTGCGGCGAGACCCGCCTCGAGCCCGGCGACCGGCTGCTGCTCCACACCGACGGGATCACCGAGGCCCGCTCGCCGGACGGGGAGTTCTTCGGAGAGCAGCGGCTGGCCGACTTCGTCCTCTCGGCGTCCGCGGCCGGGGACCGGGCACCGGAGACCGTACGGCGGCTGATGCGCAGCGTGCTGGCCCACCAGGGGGGCCGGCTGCAGGACGACGCCAGCATCGTCGTCCTGGAGTGGCTCACCGGGGAGGAGCAGGAGCTGGTGCCGTAGCCGGGGCGGCCCTCGAGCGGTGCAGGATGCCCGGGTGGACGTGCTGAGCAGCCGGGTCCTCCTCCGGCCGGTCGACCCCGCGCGGTCGCAGGCCTTCTACCGCGACGTGCTGGGGCTGGCGGTGTACCGCGAGTTCGGTCCGCCCGAGCACCCCGGGGTGGTGTTCTTCCTGGGTAACGGCCTGCTCGAGGTGTCCGGGCCCGGTGACGAGCCGCTCCAGGGCATGGCGCTGTGGGTGCAGGTGCGCGACGTCGGCGCCGAGGTCGAGCGGCTACGCGCCGGCGGGACGACGGTGCTGCGCGACCCGCGCACCGAGCCGTGGGGCCTGGTCGAGGCGTGGATCGCCGACCCCGAGGGCGTGCGGATCGCGCTGGTCGAGGTGCCGCCCGACCACCCGCTGCGGCGCGACCAGCGGTAGCTCAGGCGTGCGGCGTGGTCCCCGCCGTCCCGTCGTCGGGATCGGCGGCGTCGCCGGGACGGCGGACCAGGTCGGCCACCGACTCCTCCAGCCGCGCCCAGGTCGCACTCCACTCCACCAGCGGGTCGAGGATCCGCTCGAAGACGGCCAGCTGCTCGTCGAAGGCCTGCAGCTGGGCGGTCATCGCCGCGATCTGCTGCCGCTGGCTGCGCACCGCCCGGTCGATGGCGCGCAGCTGGGCCGCCGACATCGCGCCGGGCGGCGAGGGCAGCCGCGGCAGCGAGAACGGCACCGCGCCGCGCGCCCGGTCGGTGAAGCTGCGCAGCTGGCCGACGAACTCCTCGACCGACCGGCTCACCCGGCTGCCCGACCCGCTCTCGCGGCCGCCCGTATCGCTCTCGCTCATGGCCTCATCCTCCCGCCGGTGGGTCCCCGGCGCCCTTCCGGCGTGCCAGGCTGGGTACGTGCTGTGGGCGCACCTGGTCGCCGTGGTCCACGCGCTGGCCGTCGTCCTCATGGTGACCGGCGCGCTGGTCGCGCTGCGCCGGCCCCGGCTGCTGTGGGTGCACGCGCCGGTGGCCGCGGCGATCCTCGCGGTCAACCTGGCCGGGGCGCCGTGCCCCCTCACCGACCTGGAGCTGGCCCTGCGCGAGCGGGCCGGCGGCGAGCCGTACACCGGCGGGTTCCTCGGCCACTACGCCCTGGCGCCGTTCGAGCTGGACGTAGGCAGTCCCGCCGTCCAGGCCGGCATCTACACCGTCGCGCTGGTGCCCAACGTGCTCGGCTACGGACTGCTGGCCGCTCGGGCCGGCCGCGGCCGGGTGAGGACGGCGAGCGAGGGAGATGGGTTCGGCTGAGTGCGATGCCGCCGAGGTGTTCCTGAGCGCCCCCTCCGGGACAGCTCGGTGCCCGCAGGGCGCCTCGTCGCCTGGTGCGGCTGCACCACCGACCACGTCCGCGTCGCCGAGTGGCACGTGGAGCCATGGCCGGGGAGTGCTGAACCCCTGGCGGACCTCCACGAGGAGCTGAGACGGTTCCGCAGGGCCGCCGAGTCGGCCGGACTCGACAGGTCATCCCGACCGGAGGGAGTCGGTCATGGCGTCGATTTCTGAGCGGGATAACCGGGAGATCGAGGCGGCCAACTCCTCTGGCAACACCCCGGTCGTGTTCATCCACGGCCTCTGGCTGCTGCCGAGCAGCTGGGCCGCCTGGGCGGACTTCTTCGAGCAGGCCGGCTACGCGCCGCTCACGCCGGACTGGCCGGACGATCCGGAGACGGTTGACGAGGCCCGGGCGAAGCCGGACGTGTTCGCCAAGAAGGCCTTGGAGCAGATCGCCGACCACACCACCGACGTCATCAAGGCCCTGGACGAGAAGCCCGCTGTCATGGGGCACTCGACCGGGGGCCTGCTGGCGCAGATGCTCGCCGGCCGGGGCCTCTCGGCGGTCACGGTGGCGATCGATCCCGGGGTCTTCCGCGGCGTTCTGCCCCTGCCGGCCTCCGTGCTCAAGGGGGTGGGCCCGTTCCTGGTCGACCCGCGCACGCGCGGCCGCGCGATCACCCTCACGTTCGACCAGTTCACGTACGGCTGGGCGAACGCGCTGAACGAGAAGGAAGCGAGGGAGCTCTACGACACCTTCCACGTCGCCGGCTCCGGGATCGCTCTCGTGCAGATGGGCAACGCGAACCTCAACCCGTGGACCGAGGCGAGGGTGGACACGAAGAACCCCGACCGCGGTCCCCTGCTGATCATCGAG
>DATIMX010000276.1:0-1671 GCA_035474935.1 Geodermatophilus sp.
CGTCACCATGCCCGCCCTGGGCGAGAGCGTCACCGAGGGCACGGTCACCCGATGGCTCAAGCAGGAGGGTGAGCAGGTCGAGGTCGACGAGCCCCTCCTCGAGGTCTCGACCGACAAGGTCGACACCGAGATCCCGTCGCCGGCCGCCGGCGTGCTGAGCAAGATCCTCGTCGCCGAGGACGAGACGGTCGAGGTCGGTGCCGAGCTCGCGGTCATCGGCGGGGACGGCGGCGGCGCCGGCGCGGGCGGGCCCGCGTCGGCCGAGGACGCCGACACCACCCCGCAGACCCCCGCCGAGCAGGTCGAGGACGCCGGCCCCGGTCCGTCGGAGGAGCCGCAGCCGGCTGCGGCCGCACCGGCCTCCGGCGACGGCGGCCAGGGCGGTGGTGGCCAGGGCGGCGGCGAGGGGACGTCGGTGACCATGCCGGCGCTCGGCGAGAGCGTCACCGAGGGCACCGTCACCCGCTGGCTGAAGTCCGTCGGCGACGAGGTGACCGCCGACGAGCCGCTGCTCGAGGTCTCCACCGACAAGGTCGACACGGAGATCCCGGCCCCCGTGTCGGGCACGCTCCTGTCGATCTCGGTGAACGAGGACGAGACGGTCGAGGTCGGTGCGGAGCTGGCCGTCATCGGCTCCGGGTCCGCCGGCGGAAGCGCCCCCGCACAGGCCCCGGCTCCCTCCGCCCCGGCCCAGCAGGAGCCGCAGTCGCAGCAGGAGCCGCGGGAGCCGGCGCCTCCCGCGCAGGCGACGCAGCCGACCCCGCAGGCCGACCCGACGCCGCAGCGCGCGCAGCCGTCCTCGGAGGCGCCCGGTGCCGACTACGGCTCCGGCGGCGTGCTGCCCAGCACCTCCCCCACCGAGGCGCCCTCGCCGGCTCAGGCGGTCGCCCCCCAGGCGCCCGCCGCGCCGAAGACCCCGGCCCCGGAACCCGCCGGTGACGGGGGTGGGCAGTACGTCACCCCGCTGGTGCGCCGGCTGGCCGCCGAGCGCGGGGTCGACCTGTCCTCGGTGACCGGCACCGGCGTCGGCGGGCGGATCCGCAAGCAGGACGTGCTCGCCGCCGCCGAGAAGGCGGCCGCCCCGGCGGAGGCCCCGGCCCCGGCCGCCGCCTCCGGTCGCCCGGCCCCGAGCCCGTCGCCGGCGGCCCAGCCCGACACCTCGCTGCGCGGGCGCACCGAGAAGCTCTCCCGGCTGCGCACCGTCATCGCCCGCCGGATGGTGGAGTCGCTGCAGGTCAGTGCTCAGCTGACGACGGTCGTGGAGGCCGACGTCACCGCCATCGCGCGGCTGCGGGACCGGGCCAAGCGCGACTTCGAGGCCCGCGAGGGCGTCAAGCTGTCGTTCCTGCCGTTCTTCGCCAAGGCGGCGGTCGAGGCGCTCAAGGCCCACCCGGCCGTGAACTCCTCGATCGACCTCGAGGCGGGCACGGTCACCTACCACGACGGCGAGAACCTGGGTGTCGCGGTCGACACCGAGCGCGGTCTCCTGGTCCCGGTGATCAGGGACGCCGGCGACCTGAGCATCGGCGGGCTGGCCCGCAAGATCGCCGACCTTGCCGAGCGGACCCGCACCAACAAGGTCACCCCGGACGAGCTCGGCGGCGGCACCTTCACGCTGACCAACACCGGCAGCCGCGGGGCGCTGTTCGACACGCCGATCATCAACCAGCC
>DATIMX010000277.1:0-10618 GCA_035474935.1 Geodermatophilus sp.
GACCCCGACGTCTCCGTCCGGTGAGGCGACCACGGGAGCGCCCGGGCCGTCCGCCGAGCCCTCACCCGAGCCGACCGCGCCGACGGACAGCAGCGAGACACCCCTGCCCTCGGAGGAACCCGCGCCGACCGACGACAGCACGGACACCGCCACCCCGAGCAGCTCCCCCGAGCGCAGCTCGCCCCCGGACGAGGGCGGCACGGACACCGGTACGCCGAGCAGGTCACCCGGCAGCGGCTCGGCCACCGAGGACGGCGTCCCCGACAGCACGGTCCCGGAGCCGACCGGCGCCGGCCCGTCGGGCGCCACCCCGACCACCTGACCGCGTCTGGCGACCATGCCCACGGGTCCCCTCCCGGGGCCGATGGCGACGGGTCTGCTCCCGGCCCCGTCAGGCGACCATGCCCACGGGTCCCCTCCGGAGCCGGTCCGCTCCTCGCTCGTTCCTCGCTGCGATGCTCCCGGCCCCGTCAGGCGACCAGGACGACGACCAGCGTGCGCGGGCCGTGCACGCCCTCGACCCGCTCCAGCTCGATGTCGCTGGTCGCCGACGGGCCGCTGACCATCGTGAGCGGCGCGTTCGGGTCCAGCCGGCGCAGCGCCTCGGGCACGGCGCCCACGACCTGCCCGGCCTCGACCACGCACACCAGGCAGTCGGGCAGCAGCGAGACCGCCCGCCGTCCGGACACCGGGCCGCCGTCGAGCACGAGCGTGCCGGTCTCCGCGATCGCCACGGCGACCCCGGTCAGCGTCGCGGCGAACGCGGCGAGCTCGACGGCGGGGCGGCCGTCGTCCTCGGTGGCGCCGTCCGGCCGCCACCCGGCCGGCACCCCGGGGGCCACGACGACCGACGCCGGGTCCCAGCCGGATCCCAGCCCGGTGTCGAGGGCGGCGGCGACGGTGGCCCCCACCTCGTCCGGACCGCAGCGCAGCACCGAGGCCTTGTAGTCCTCGAGCCGGTCGACGAGGACCTCGCGCAGCTGCTCGGCCGGGCGCTCGTCGGCGTCGCGGTAGTCGCGGGGGACCACCACCTCCGGCCGCTGCTCGCCCAGCGCGGTGCGGATCCGGCTCAGGACCTCCTCGCGCGCGCTGGTCATCGCCCGTGCTCCCGCGCCCAGGCCTGGGTGAAGGTCTCCCGCGGCGGGGTGGGGAGGTCGCGGCTGCGGGTCCAGCCCGAGGCCGGTGGTGGCAGCACCGGCGGCATCGTCGGCTTCCCCCGGGCGAGGAACCGGCCCAGCCCCGCGGCCCGCTGGGTCAGTCGCCACAGCCACGGGTGCGACATCGCCGTGGCCAGCGCCTTGAAGGCGGCCGCCTCGGGGGTCGTCCTCTCCTGCGCCTCGACGTGCTCGGCGCGCAGGTGCACCAGGATCGAGGGGATGTCGATGGCCACCGGGCAGGCGTCGTAGCAGGCGCCGCACAGCGACGAGGCGTACGGCAGCGACGCGTTGTCCTCGACCCCGGTCAGCTGCGGGGAGAGCACGGCGCCGATGGGGCCCGGGTAGACCGAGCCGTAGGAGTGCCCGCCGGTGCGCTCGTACACCGGGCAGACGTTGAGGCAGGCCGAGCAGCGGATGCAGTGCAGCGCCTCGCGGCCCACCTCGTCGGCGAGCACCGCCGTCCGCCCGTTGTCGAGCAGCACGAGGTGGAACTCCTGCGGCCCGTCGCCGGGGGTCACGCCGGTCCACATCGAGGTGTAGGGGTTCATCCGCTCGCCGGTGGAGGAGCGGGGGAGCAGCTGCAGGAAGACCTCGAGATCGCGCCAGGTCGGCACCAGCTTCTCGATGCCCATGACGGTGATCAGCGTCTGCGGCAGGGTGAGGCACATCCGCCCGTTGCCCTCGCTCTCGACGACGGCGAGGGTGCCGGTCTCGGCGACGGCGAAGTTGGCGCCGCTGATCGCCACCTTCGCCCGCAGGAACCGCTCCCGCAGGTGCGTGCGCGCGGCCATGGCCAGCCGGCGCGGCTCGTCGGGGAGGTCGCGGTCGGCGTCGGGGCCCTGGAACTGCGGCATGGTGCGCAGGAAGATCTCGCGGATCTCGGCGCGGTTCTTGTGGATCGCCGGCACCAGGATGTGGCTGGGCGCGTCGTCGCCGAGCTGCACGATCAGCTCGGCGAGGTCGGTCTCGTGCGCGGTGATGCCGGCGGCCTCGAGCGCCTCGTTGAGGCCGATCTCCTGGGTGGCCATCGACTTCACCTTGACGACCTCGTCGGCGCCGGTGGCCTGCACCAGCCGGGTGACGATGGCGTTGGCCTCGTTGGCGTCGCGGGCCCAGTGCACCGTGCCGCCGCGGGCGGTCACCTGGCGCTCGAGCTCGACCAGGTGCTCGTCGAGGCGGGCCATGGTGGCCGTCTTCACCGCCTTGCCGGCCTGGCGCAGCTGCTCCCAGTCGGGCACCTCGCCGACCACCCGGGCCCGCTTGGCGCGGATCGTGCTGGTCGCGTGGCCGAGGTTGGCGCGCAGCTGGCCGTCGCGCAGCGCGTCGCGGGCGGCCTCCGGGAAGGGCCGGTCGCCGCGCAGGTGGCCCACCCCGCGGGGCGCGGTGGGCAGGCCGAGGAACGTCGTCCCGGACCGAGGTGCACCCGGGGCCAGCGGCGTCGGGTCGGTGCGCTCAGGGGCGGTGGTCATGCCGACACCGCCGGTCGGGTGGTCTGGTGCGGGCTCACGGCGTCCTCCGTCGAGGCCAGGATCTCGGCCAGGTGCACGGTGCGCGTCCCCGACCGCAGCCGGGAGAGCCCACCGCCGATGTGCATGAGGCAGGAGGCGTCACCGGCGGTGCACACCTCCGCGTGGGTGGACAGGACGTTGCCCATCTTGTCGGTCAGCATCGCCGTCGAGGTGTCGGAGTTCTTGATCGAGAAGGTGCCGCCGAAGCCGCAGCACTGCTCGGCGGCGGGCAGCTCGACCAGCTCCAGCCCGCGCACCGCGCGCAGCAGCTGCAGCGGCCGGTCGCCGACCCGCAGCAGCCGCAGCGAGTGGCAGGTCGGGTGGTAGGTGACCCGGTGCGGGTAGTAGGCGCCGACGTCGGTCACCCCGAGGACGTCGACGAGGAACTGCGAGAGCTCGTAGGTGCGCTCGGCCAGGGCCTCGGCCTCGGCGGCCAGCTCGTCCTCGCCGGCCCGCCGCAGCACCATGGCCTGCTGGTGGCGGATCGAGGCCACGCACGAGCCGGACGGCGACACGATCGCCTCCGCTCCGGCGAAGGCGCGCACGTGGTTGGCCACGATCGGCACCGCCTCGCGCCGGTAGCCGGTGTTGACGTGCATCTGCCCGCAGCAGGCCTGCCCGGCCGGGACGACGACCTCGTGGCCCAGCCGCTCCAGCAGCCTCGCCGTGGCCATCGCGACCTGCGGCGCCACCGTGTCCACCAGACACGTGGCGAACAGCGCCACCCTCATGCCGCTCCCTCCCGGTCGGCCGCGACGTCGCGGCGCACCATGCTCGACTCCCGGACGACCAGCACCGGCTCGAACACCGGTTGCTCGTGCCGGTGACCCTCCCGACCCTCGTCCAGGAGCAGCTCGGCCGCACGCCGGCCGAGCTCCTGCCGCGGCTTGCGCACCGAGCTCAGCGGCACGGCAGCCGCCGCGGCGAAGTCGATGTCGTCATATCCCACGATGGCGAACTCGTCGGGCACCCGGACCCCGTGGCGCACCATCTCCTGGAGCACCCCGAGCGCCAGCAGGTCGTTGGCGCACACGGCCGCCGTGGGACGCCGGGACGCCGGCAGGCCGATGACCCGGGCCGCGGCCTCCCGCCCGCCGGCGACACTGAGCTCGCCGGGGGACAGGACGGTCAGCTCCGCGTCGGGGACCTCGCGCACCGCCGACTCCACGCCCGCGTGGCGCTCCCGGATCTGCGGCAGGGCGGCGTGCCCGCCGACGAAGGCGATCCGGCGGTGGCCGCGCTCGAGCAGGTGCTCGGCGGCCAGCCGCCCGCCGAGGACGTCGTCGGTCGCGACGGCGCACTGGTGTGGGTCCGGCGCGCGTCGGTCGACGAGGACCACCGGGACGCCGCGGTCGCGGAGTGCGTCCAGCTGTGGGGTCAGCTCGGCGGTCGGGGTGATGAGGACGCCGTGCACCCGCTGCTCGGCGAGCAGGCCCAGGTGCGCGGCCTCCTTCTCCGGGCGGTCGTCGGAGTTGCACAGGACCATCGCGAGGCCGGCCGCGTTGACGACGTCCTCGACCCCGCGGGCGACGTCGGTGAAGAAGGGGTTGGCCATGTCGAGCACCACCAGGCCGACGGTGCGGCTGGAGCCCGCGCGCAGCTGACGTGCCGACTCGTTGCGGACGAAGCCGAGGGCGGCGATCGCGTCGAGGACCTTGGTCCGGGTGGCTTCGCTGACCACGTCGGGCCGGTTGAGGACGTTGCTCACCGTGCCGACCGACACCCCGGCCCGGCCGGCGACGTCCCGGATGCTGGCGGTCAGGGCCCCTCCTCGTGAGCGGTCGCGGTCAGGGATGGGAACGCCCGGGGATCGTGTCAGACACCACGCCCGGCGACCGCTCCGGCGCCCGCCGAGGGCGCTCGCTCGGCGGCTGTCCGGAGCCCGGCCTTGGTGAAGGCGAGGGCGTCGCGGGCGAGGGCGGCGTTGTCGGTCCACAGGTTGCGCCAGATGGCCAGGTCGTTCGACAGGGTCCGGTGCACGACCTCCGAGGAGAACGACTCGAACGTCACGATGCCGTCGTAGCCCACCTCGGTGAGCGCGCCGAAGAACTCACCCCAGGGGATCGAGCCCGTGCCCAGGGCGCCGCGGTGGGACTCGCCCACGTGCACGTAGCCGAGCCGCCCGGCCGCCGCGGCCGCGCGCACCGCTCCGGCGAACGAGTGCTCCTCGATGTTCATGTGGTACGTGTCCAGGTGCGCCATCACGTTGGGCCGGTCCACCGCGGCGATGAAGTCCAGGGTCTCCTGGGTCGTGTTCATGACGTTGGTCTCGTACCGGTTGCAGAACTCCAGGGCCAGCGTGATCCCCGAGGCCGCCGCCTTGTCGGCGAGCCAGGCGATCGACTCCTGCGAGTTGGCCCGGCCGCGCTCGGTGGCCGGGCCGGCGTACTTGCCGAGCTTGGAGTACAGGACGCCGCACAGCACGTCCCCGCCGCTGTCGCGCAGGACGTCCAGGGCGCGGCTGAGCCGCTCCCTGCCGCGCGCCACGACCTCGGGGTCCTCGCTGGACACGTCGGTGTCCGCGCTCAGCCCGAGGGACGCGCTCACCTTCATGCCGTGCTCCTCCAGCAGGCGCGCGGTCATGTCGGGGTCGAACGCGGTCGGGTCGATCGGGGCGATCTCGATCAGGTCGTAGCCGGCCTCCCGGGAGGAGGCGATGGCGTGGCGTGCCTCCTCGGCGGTCCAGCCTCCCGTCCACACCAGCGCGTGGACGCCGTGGGTGATGGCCATCAGGTCTCCTCGTCAGCCGGCTCCCGGGCGCGGGAGTGGGGTCTCGCCGTCCGGGCGAGGCGGGTCGGATCGGGCTAGCGGGCGCCGTAGCGCCGGGTGGTCAGGCCGTTGAGCAGGGCCGCGAACACCAGGACGGCGCCGAGCGCGAAGAGCTGGAACTGCGAGCCGGCGTTCCCCGGGACGGCGAGGAGGATCCCGGCGTTCAGCCACACCACCAGCAGCGTGGCCAGCACGACCCCCGCCACCCGGCCGATGCCCCCGGTGATCGCCACCCCGCCGAGCACCGCGATGGTGATCGCCGGCAGCGCCATGCCGTTGCCGGCGGTACCGGCGTCCGGCCGGGCGGAGGCGAACTGTGCCACGGTCACCACGGCCACCAGACCGGAGATCACCCCGGCGAGCAGGTAGGCGGTGAACCGGGAGCGCCGGACGTCGATCCCCGTCCACTGGGCGGCGACGTCGTTGGTCCCGATGGCGTACAGCCGCCGCCCGTAGGTGGTGCGGTTGAGGAGCAGCCACACCACCACGGCCGTCGGGACCAGGAAGGTGAGCGTGCCCAGGGGCACCGGGAGTCCGAGCACCGACACCGACTGCGCCGTGGAGTACAGCTGCTGGATCGGCGGTGTGCTGATCGGCTGCTGCTGGTTCACCACGACCGCCAGCGAGGAGAAGGCGTAGTAGGTCGCCAGCGTGGTGATGAGGGCGGGATAGCCGATGTAGGCGATCAGGAACCCGTTCACGGCCCCGAGCAGGCCGCCGAAGGCCGCGGCCAGGAGGATGGCCAGCCACAGCGGCCAGCCCCACAGCCCGTAGGCGAACCCGAAGACCATGCTGGTCAGGGAGACGTTCGCCCCGACGGACAGATCGATGCCGCCGCGGCCGGAGGTGATGACCAGCAGCTCGGCGAGGCCGAGCATCACCAGGGGGACGGCGCTGATGAGGACCGCCGACATGTACGAGGCGTCGTAGGGCGCGGTGAGGTAGTTCCGCTGGCTCAGCACCACGAAGGTGACGACGACAGCCACGAGCAGGACCAGGAGCAGCACGATCCGCTGGGTCAGCAGCGCCCGGAGCACCGTGGCCGGCAGCTGCTGGAGCCGGGAGGGCCGCTCGGGCGCACTCGTGTCGGACCCGGGGGCCGGGGAGGTGACGGTGGTGCTCACGTGGTCCTCCTCGCGCGCTGGCGGAGCAGGTCGGCTCCCACGGCGATCAGGATGAAGATGCCGATGAACAGGCTGGCCAGCTGCGACGGCCAGTTGAGCTGGGTCACTCCGGAGGTGACCGTCTGCACGAGGAGTGCCCCGAGCACCGTCCCGAGGACGGAGCCGCGCCCACCCATGATCGACGTGCCGCCGATGACGACCGCGGCGATCGCGGCCAGCTCCATGCCGTCACCCACGTTCGGTGCGAGGGTGGCGGTGCCCTGGGCGATGACGAAGCAGGCCGCGAGGCCGGTGAGCAGGCCGGTGACGACGTAGGCCAGCATGACCCGCCGCTGCACCTTGACCCCGGCCAGGCGAGCGGCGTGGGCGTCGCCGCCGATCGCGTAGAGGTGCCGCCCACCCGGGGTGTGCCGCAGGTAGTACCAGGCCAGCGCGGCGATCACGACCATGAGCAGGAAGCTGTGCGGAACGCCCAGCGTGCGCCCGGCGTCGCCGCGCCCGAAGACGGCCAGCGTGTCCGGGATGCCGTTGACCGTGGTGCCGCCGAACAGCTGGAGCCCGAGGAAGCGGAACAGGTTCGCGGTGCCGAACGTGATGATGATCGCGTGCACGCGGCCGTAGGCGATGAGCACGCCGTTGACGAGCCCGAGCACACCGCCGACGACGACCGAGAGCAGCACGGCCACCGGCAGCGAGAGGTCGCTGGAGACCAGCTGCTGGGCGACCACCACGGAGCAGACCATCACGATGCTGCCGACGGAGACGTCGATGCCGCCGGTGATGATGATGACGGTCATCCCGATGCCGATGAGCGCCACCGGGGCGGTCGCGACGAACAGCGGCACGATCGACCCGCCGGTGAGGAAGGCCGGGGTGGCCAGTGACAGGGCCACCCACAGCGCCGCGATCACCCCGATGAGGACGATCTCCTGACCGGTGATCGGGAACGGCAGCACGCGACCCCGCGCCGTGGCCTCGCGGGACCGCGGGGAGGCCGGCGGGCGGTCGCCCGCGGTCGTGGCCGAGGTGCTCACGCTGCCTCCTCCTCCAGGGCGCCGGCGGCGGCGGCGAGGACGTCGGACTGGGTGGCGCCGCGGCCGAACTCCACGGTGGTGGTGCCGCCGCGGACCACCTGCAGCCGGTCGGAGACCCGGATCGCCTCGGCGAGGTCGGAGGTCACGATGAGCACGGCCGTCCCCTCGTCCGCGAGACTCCGGATGATCTTGTGGATCTCCTCCTTGGCGCCGACGTCCACGCCCTGCGTCGGCTCGGCCAGCACCAGGACCTGGGGCCGTTCCACCAGCTGCCGGGCGAGGACGACCTTCTGGGCGTTCCCGCCGGACATCGCGGAGACCGGCTGGCGTTCGTGCGGGGTCTTCACGGACAGCCGCCCGATGAAGTCACGCGCCACCTCGCGTTCGCGGCGGCGGTCCATCCACACGCCCAGGCGGGAGAGCAGCGGCAGGTGCCCGGCCGAGATGTTGAACGCGATGGACTGGAAGGCGAACATCCCCTGCCCCTTGCGGTCGGCGGGCAGCAGGGCGATGCCGAGCTTCTTGGCCTCGCGCGGCGAGCGCGGCGCGATCGGTCGGCCGTCGAGCAGGATCCGCCCGGTGGTGGCCCGGCGCATGCCGTAGACCGTCTCCGCGATCTCGGCGGCGCCGGAGCCGACGAGCCCGTAGAGGCTGACGATCTCGCCGGGGCGGACGGCGACGTCCACGTCGGCGTACTCGCCCTCCGCCCCGAGGCCCTCGAGGACCAGGCGCGGCTCGGTCTCGGGCACGGCGCGCTCGGCCGCGGTGTCCTCCAGGATCCCGCCGACCATGAGCTCGACGATGCGGCGGACGGTCAGCTCGCCGATGGGCCAGGTCCCGACCGTCTCGCCGTCCCGCATGACCGTCACCCGGTCGGCGATCTCGAACAGCTCGTCGAGCCGGTGCGAGATGTAGATGATCGAGACGCCGGAGGCGGCCAGTCGCCGGACGACGCCGAAGAGCACCTCGATCTCGCTGCCGGTGAGGATCGCCGACGGCTCGTCCAGGATCAGGACCCTGGCGTCCCCGCCCAGGGCCTTGGCGATGGACACCTGCTGCTGCTCGGCGATGGACAGCTCGCTGACCGGGACGGTCGCGTACCGGGCCGGCAGGCCGATGAGCTCGAGCAGTTCGACGACCTTGGCGTTCTGCGCGGCCCAGTCGACCCTGCCCCGGCGGGTGATCTCCCGGCCGGTGAAGACGTTCTCGGCCACGGTCAGGTCGGGGAAGAGCTGTGGTTCCTGGTAGACGGTGGCGATGCCCAGCCCGATGGCGTCGGCCGTGCCGTGGATCGCCACCGGTCGTCCGTCGAAGGTGATCTCGCCGGTGTCGGCGGACTCCGCCCCGGAGAGGATCTTGATCAGGGTGGACTTGCCGGCGCCGTTCTCGCCGACGAGGGCGTGGACCTCGCCGGTGTGGACGGTCATGTCCGCGTTGCGGATGGCGCGGACGGCGCCGAACCGCTTGGAGACGCCCCGGACGGACAGCCGCTCCGAAGGGGTTCCCCTACCGGATCGGGGGGAGGGCGCTGCGTCGGTCGCCCCGGTGGCTGGCGGATCGCTCATCGTGTCCTCGCGTTCGGCCGTGACGGGCGGGAGGGCCGGGGTGGCCGGCCCTCCCCGGCTCATCAGTAGTCGTAGTCGGCCGCGTTGTCCTTGGTGATCCGCAGCGGCGGGCCGAGCAGGAGCACCTTGGTCTGGTCGTCGTAGGTCACGCCGGTGATCTCGTCGCTGACGTCGTTGGTGGCCTGGAACTGCTCGCCCTGCGCGAGCTGCACGCCCGCCCACGCGGTCAGGTACCCGAGGTGCTCGACGTCCCAGAGGATGCTGGCGCTGGACGAGCCGTCCTCCAGGTAGGGCAGCATCGACTGCGGCGTCCCGAGCCCGACGGTGAAGACCTGGCCGATCTTCCCGGCGTCCCGCACGGCCTGCGCCACACCGGGCGCCGACGAGGTGCACTCGCCGACCAGGCCGGTCAGGTCGGGGTGGGCGTTCATCAGGTCGGTCGCCATCTGGGTCGCCTTGGCCTGGTCCTCACCGGCGTAGACGATGTCGACGATCTCGGCCTGGGGGTACTTCTCCGCGGTGTAGGCCTGCTGGACCTCGATCCAGCTGTTGAGGTTCTGGGCGGTCTGCCCGCAGGAGACGATCGCGTACTTCCCCTGGCCGCCCATCGCCTCCAGGAGCGCGTCGGTCAGGGCCTGGCCGATGCCCTCCGTCGACGCCTGCTCGACGAAGACCTGGCGGACCGAGTCGGGTGCGTCGGTGTCGGAGGTCGCCACCGCGATGCCGGCGTCCTGAGCCTGCTGCAGGAGCGGGGCCATGGAGTCGGGGTCGTTCGGGGCGACGATCAGGGCGTCCACGCCCTGCTGGATGTAGGACCGGACGATGTCGGCCTGTGCGGCGGGGTCCGCGGTGACCGGCCCCTGGTACAGCCACTGGCACCCGAGTTCCTGACAGGCGGCCTGGCCGCCGGTGTTCATGGCCTCGAAGTACGGGATCCCCTGCAGCTTGGGCACGAACGCGACGCTGACCTGGTCCTCGCCGCCTCCGCCTGCACCCCCGCCGCCGTCCGAGGCCGAGCCCCCGCTGCCCTGGCCGCAGCCGGAGGCCACCAGAGCGAACGCCAGACCGGCAACGGCGGCCAGCTTCCTCCTACGGATCATCCTCACCCTCATCTCGTCACAGCCCGGATCGCTCCCGAGCGGAGGTCCCGGCCCTCTGTCGGAGCCCTGGGGCGGCCCGGTGGGACTCCGTGGCCGGAGACCGCACGTGGGCGCCATGAAACGATTCATGTGGCGCGGGACACAGTAAAACGTCGACAATGCGTAGTCAAGAGGGTGTGCTCGCCCGGCGTGCGAGACCGGACCGACGCCCGCATCGGGCGGCACCTCTCCGCGTGGTCGACCTCTCGTCGTCGGATCGCGGCGGAGCCGGCGAGGCGCCTGTCCCTTGACGCGACTCCGGGTCGGCACTAGCGTGTGCCGCACACCACATCTGAATCGTTTCATGCCCTGTGGTGGCCTG
>DATIMX010000278.1:0-4992 GCA_035474935.1 Geodermatophilus sp.
TACAACTGCCTCAAGCGCGAGGGCGTGCACACCGTCGGTGAGCTCGTGACCCGCTCCGAGGCGGACCTGCTGGACATCCGGAACTTCGGGGCCAAGTCCATCGACGAGGTCAAGATGAAGCTGGCGGCCATGGGCCTGGCGCTCAAGGACAGCCCGCCCGGGTTCATCCCCACCTCGGTCGAGAGCTACGACGAGGGCTACGAGACCGATGCCTACCAGGGCCACGGCGAGTTCGCCGCCGGCTACGACCAGGCGCAGTACGACGACGGCTCCTACCAGGAGACCGAGCAGCTCTAGAGGGACCCGGCTGCCCCCGCCGCTCGCACGCTCGCGACGGGGGCAGCGGGCCCGTTCGGACGGCGGGGCGACCCGCCGTCCGGCACCACTGCCGGGCCCGCCACACTGGCCCGGAGGCACCACCCGCGCGCAGCGCACGAGACGTCAGCACCACCATGGAATGCAGCCGGCACCGCGGCCCGGCAGCCTGAGGAAGGACCGACATGCCCACCCCCACCAAGGGCCCCCGTCTCGGCGGTTCCCCCTCGCACGAGCGGCTGATGCTGGCCAACCTGGCCACGTCGCTGTTCGAGCACGGGCGGATCACCACCACCGAGGCGAAGGCCAAGCGGCTGCGTCCCCTGGCCGAGAGGCTGGTGACCTTCGCCAAGCGCGGTGACCTGCACGCCCGTCGTCAGGTGATGACGACGATCCGGGACAAGGACGTCGTCCACACGCTGTTCGCCGAGATCGGGCCACGCTTCGCGGACCGTCCGGGCGGCTACACCCGCATCACCAAGGTGGGCCCGCGCAAGGGCGACAACGCCCCCATGGCGGTCATCGAACTGGTCGAGGGCCAGACCGTGGCCCAGCAGGCCGTCGGCGAGGCCGAGCGCGCCCGGGGCACCCGGTTCGCCGGTGCCGCCTCGGGTGCCGGTGCCGCATCCGCCGCCGGTGAGGTCACCGCCGACGCCCTCGAGGCTGCCGACGACACCGCCGACACCGACGCCGACACCACCGACAACGACACCGTGGCCACCGACGCCGAGGCCCCCGACGCCGAGGCCGTCGACACGGACGCCGCCGCGGGCGCGACCGCTGCGGGCGACGCGGAGGCCACCACCGGGACCGTTGCGGCCGACGCCGAGAGCCCGGGCGACGCCGAGGAGACGGGCGGCGCGCGGTGAGCGACCGCGAGCAGCCGGGCCAGGGCGGCGACGCCGGCGCGGCAGGGGTCTCCGCCGGCGGCGGTGACCAGGGCGCGACCTCCGTGGGCGAGACCACCGGTCCGGGTGGCGACACGTCGCCGGCCGTGACCTCCGGCGACGTGGACGCCGAGGCGCAGGCGGTCGTCACCGACCTCTACAACCCCGACGGTGAGCGGCAGGACGACAACGACGTGACGCCGGAGCCCAAGGCCGAGAACGCCGCCGTCGTCGACGACCCGGCGCTGTCCCCGGACGTGGCCGCTGCCGCCGCCGCCGAGGTGGAGGCCGCCGAGCTGGGCGACGCCGCCACCGCCGGCACGCACGCGCCCGGGGGCGAGTCCGCTCCCGACCCCCGGTGAGCGGTCGCTGACCGGCCACCCCACTCCCGACGAGCCCGCCACCGAACCCGGTGGCGGGCTCGTCCGTCTCCGCCTCGGGATCGCCTACGACGGCACCGCGCTGCACGGCTGGGCCAGGCAGCCCGACCAGCGCACCGTGCAGGGCGACCTCGAGGAGGCCCTGGCCAGGGTGCTGCGCCGACCGGTCGCGCTGACCGTCGCGGGCCGCACCGACGCCGGGGTGCACGCCACCGGCCAGGTCGCGCACGCCGACGTCCCCCGCACGGTGTGGGACCAGCAGCGGCCACGGCTGGTGCGCCGGCTGCGCGGCGTGCTACCGCCCGACATCGCCGTCCACTCGGTCGAGGAGGCTCCGCCGGAGTTCGACGCCCGCTTCGGGGCGCTGCGCCGGCACTACGTCTACCGGCTCACCGACGCCGACAGCGGGCCGTCGCCGCTGCGCCGGGCCGACACGGTCGGCTGGCCCCGCAGGCTGGACGCCGACGCGATGGCGGCCGCCGCGGACCTGCTGCTGGGCCTGCACGACTTCGCGGCCTTCTGCCGGCACCGCGAGGGTGCGACGACGATCCGCACGCTGGTCACCCTTGCGGTGACCCGGGAGGGCGACCTGCTGACGGTACGGGCGTCCGCGGACGCCTTCTGCCACTCCATGGTGCGCAGCCTCGTCGGTGCCCTCACCGCGGTGGGGGAGGGCCGGCGTCCACCGGAGTGGCCGGCCGCGCTGCTGGGCCGCACCGAGCGCTCCAGCGAGGTGCCGGTCGTCCCGGCCGGGGGACTGACGCTGGTGGCCGTCGACTACCCGCCGGACGACGAGCTGGCCGCCCGGGCGGAGGTCACCCGCGCCCTGCGCTCGTGAGCGAGGGCGGGGTCCTGCGTCAGGGGAGGGCGGCGACCGCCTCCTCGATCGGGGTGTCGCCGCTCACCAGCTCCACGACCTCGTCGGTCTTGCCGGCGTCCAGCAGCGCGAGCAGCACCGCGGCGACGTCGTCCCGCGGCACCTCGCCGTACTCCACGCCGTGGGCGAGGGTGACCCGGCCGGTGCCGGGCTCGTCGGTGAGCCGGCCGGGTCGCAGGATCACCGTGTCGAGCGCGGGCCGGGGCAGGATGGCGTCCTCGGCGGCCAGCTTGGCCTGCAGGTAGACAGCGAAGACCGGGTCCATGCCCCGGGGAGTCCCCTGGCGGGCCTGCTCGACGCCCATCGACGACACCAGCAGGTAGCGCCGGACCCCGGCCCGCTCGGCCGCGTCGGCGAGCAGCAGCGCCGCGCCCTTGTCGACGGTGTGCTTGCGGGCCTCGCCGCTGCCCGCGCCGGCGCCCGCCGCGAACACGACCGCGTCCGCCCCCGAGACCACCTCGGCCACCTGGTCGACGCCGGCCTGCTCGAGGTCGAGGACCACCGGCTCCACGCCGTCGGCGCGCAGGTCGTCGGAGTGCGCGGGGTTGCGGACGATGCCGACGACCGTGTCGCCGCGACCGGACAGCAGGCGGCCGAGGCGGCGGGCGACCTGCCCGTGGGCTCCGGCGATGACGATGCGCATGGGCAACCCCTACCCCTGAGGGCGGCGCGGAACCCGGCGGGCGGCGGCCGCCCGGGCGCGGGCGAGGTCGGCCGGGGTGTCGCAGTCGGTCCACGGGGGCGGCTGCCCGGGCCCGACCTCCGGGTGTAGCCGGCGCACCGCGAGCGGGCCGAGCACCCGGCGCACCGGGGTGGGCCCGTGGACGTCGGCGACCGCCGCACGCAGGGCCGCCGTCCGCCACACCCCGAGCAGCAGCTGGTCCCGATCGGTGTCGTCGACCACCAGCACGCCGTCGCCGGTCAGCCGCTCGCGCAGTGCGTCGATGAGCGCGCGGGTCAGGAACGGCAGGTCGCCGGCGAGCAGCGCCACCACGTCCCCGGGGACGTGCGCCAACCCGGCCCGCATCGCGGCCACCGGCCCACCGCGCGGCGGGTCCTCGCGGACGACGAGGACGTCCGGCGGCACCGGCTGCGGCGGGCCGACGACGATCCGCGGGGAGGCGTCGGGGACGGCGGCCAGGACCGCCTCGAGGATGGTGCGGCCGCCGACGTCCAGCTGCTGCTTGGCCTGCCCGCCCATCCGCGCTGCTCGGCCGCCGGCGAGGACGACGGCGGCGTAGGGCGGGAGCGCGGGCACCCAGCGACCGTAGGGCCCCGACGTGGGTACCGTCGCCCTCCGTGGGACGAGTCACGAGCCGGACGCCGGTGCTGCGGATCCGCGGCGCGGCGCACAGCACCCGCCCGGACACCGTGGCGGCCGAGGAGCCGCTGGAGATCCGCCTCGCGGGGACGCCGCTGGCGGTCACGATGCGCACGCCGGGCGACGACTTCGACCTGGTGCACGGCTTCCTCGCCACCGAGGCGGTGATCGGGTCGGCGGACGACGTCGCCGGGCTGCGCTACTGCAACTCCGTGGACGAGGACGGCCGCAACACCTACAACGTCGTCGACGTCGACCTCGCCCCCGGCGTGGAGCCCCCGGACACCGCGCTGGACCGGAACTTCTACACCTCCAGCTCGTGCGGCGTCTGCGGCAAGGCCAGCATCGACGCGATCCGGACGAGGACGCGGCACGACGTCGCCGGGGACGACGTCCGGCTGCCGCTGCCGACGCTGCTCGCCCTGCCCGACCGGCTGCGCGCGGCCCAGCAGGTGTTCGACAAGACCGGCGGGCTGCACGCCGCCGGGCTGTTCACCGCGGACGGCGAGCTGGTGGCCCTGCGGGAGGACGTCGGCCGGCACAACGCCGTCGACAAGGTGGTCGGCGACGCGGTGCGCGAGGGGCGGCTGCCGCTGGCCGGGCACGTGCTCATGGTCAGCGGCCGGGCCAGCTTCGAGCTGACCCAGAAGGCGGCGATGGCCGGCATCCCGGTGCTGGCCGCGGTGTCGGCGCCGTCGTCCCTGGCCGTGGAACTGGCCGCCGACGTCGGGATCACCCTGGTCGGCTTCCTCCGCGGCGACGGCTGCAACGTCTACACCCGCACCGAGCGCATCGTCCTCCCGGAGGAGCCCGATCCGCGTTGATCATGGGCTCCTTGCCGCGCTCGGCGGCGTGTCGGCGCGTGTCAGCGGCAAGAACTCCATGATCAACCGCGCGGCCCGTCGAGGGCCAGCCGGACCAGGACCCCGTCGTCCCGCCGGTCGAGCCGGGCAGGTTGACGATCAGGGTCCGGCCCGCCGTCCCCGCGACGCCGCGGGAGAGCACCGACGTCGGCACCGTCGCCTCCCCGGACCGGCGCACTGCGTCGGCGATGCCCGGCGCTTCCCGCTCCAGGACGGCTCGGGTGGCCTCCGGGGTGACGTCGGTGGGGGAGAGCCCGGTCCCTCCGGTGGTGAGGATGACGTCGGCGCCACCCACCAGGGCCTCCTGCAGGAGGATCTCCAGCTCCGCGATGTCGTCCGGGCGGACGTG
>DATIMX010000279.1:0-7147 GCA_035474935.1 Geodermatophilus sp.
CTGGCGCCGGGCAACAGCTTCGTCGAGCAGCTGCTCCGCGCCGGCTTCGACGTCTACCTGCTCGACTGGGGCGAGCCGGACGAGCGGGATGCCGCCAACACCCTCGAGGACTACGTCGACGACTACATCCCGGCCGGCGTCCAGCGGGTGCTGGAGGTCTCCGGGGCCGACGAGGTCACCCTGTTCGGCTACTGCTTCGGCGGCGACCTCGCCCTCCTCTACGCCGCCCACCACCCGGACGCGCCGGTCCGCAGCCTCACCGTGCTGGCCACCCCGGTGGACTTCCGGCACATGGGTCCGCTGGCCGACCTGTTCCGGGTCGGCGGCCTGGAGGTGTCCGACGTGCTGGACGCCGACGGCAACGTGCCGCCCCGGGTCGTGCTGCAGGGCTTCAAGACGCTGACCCCCACCGCCGAGGTGACCCGCTACGTGACCCTGTGGGAACGCCTCTGGAACGACGAGTACGTCGCCGGCTACCAGGCCATGACCGGCTGGTCGGACGACCACGTGCCCTTCCCCGGGGCCGCCGCGGAGGAGACGGTACGGATGCTGGTGCGCGACAACGGGATGGTGACCGACCGGCTGACGGTGGGCGGCGACCGCGTGCACCTCTCGGACATCCGGTGGCCGTTCCTCACCGTCCGGGCCGACCGCGACCACATCGTCCCGCCTGAGGCGAGCGCTCCCCTGATCGACCTGGTCGGCTCCCCGGACAAGCACGAGCTGCGGCTGTCGGCCGGGCACATGGGCCTGGTCGTCGGTCGGACGGCGGCCCGGACGACGGTGCCGACGATCATCGACTTCCTCCGACGACGCAGTGAGCCGCTGCACGCCGAGGAGGTCGCCCGGTGACCACCGTGACCCCGCTGACCGAGGCGCACTGCGAGGCCCTGGTGCGCTTCTTCGCCGACCTGCCCGAGGGCGACCGGACCTTCATCCGCGAGGACGTCACCGACCCCGAGGTCGTGCGCGGCTGGACGGCCGGCTCGCCGGGGGTCGACCGGTGGGTGGCGGTGGACGACGGCGGCCGGGTGTTCGGCTACGTCGCCGTCCTCCGGCTGCCCGGCTGGTCCGACCACGTCGGTGAGGTGCGGCTGGTGGTCTCGCCCGACCGCCGCGGCTCGGGGCTGGGGCGGGAGCTGGCCAGGCACGCCGTGGTGCACGCCCTCGAGGCCGGGCTGACCAAGCTCGTCGTCGAGGTGGTCGCCGACCAGGGGCCGGCCCTGGCGCTGTTCGCCGGTCTGGGCTTCACCGGGGAGGCACTGCTGGTGGACCACATCCGCGACCGGGACGGGAACCTGCGCGACCTCATGGTGCTGGCCCACCACGTCGGCGAGACCTGGGCGGGCATGGACGCGGTCGGCCTCACGGAGGCGCTCGACAGCCCCTGAGGGGCCGGCGACCGATCGTCCCGCGATCGTCCCGTCGAGGTCTCCCGGGCGTTGCCGGCCCGACACCTGCGCCCGCGACGCTCGGGGTGCGAGCGGGGCCACCGGGGTCCGCCGCGCGTCCCGGGAGGCACCCTGACCGCACCGACCTCGTCGAACTGGCTGCGCGTCGGCGCCACCGTCGCCGCGGGCCGTCTCCGTGCGCCCGTGGGCAGCAGCCGGCGCCGCAGCGTCTGCGGGGCCGCCCGCGTGCTGACCGGCCTGGGCGTGCGCGTCGAGGTCCACGTGCCGGCCACGGCCTGGCCGCGCACGGGCACCGGGCTGCTGCTGGTGTCGAACACGGCCACCGCCCTGGACCCGCTGGCCCTGCTCACCGTCGTCCCCGGCGCCGCGGTCGCGGGGGTCCCCGACCGGCTCGCGGGGGTGCCGGTGCCGGCGGTCCCCGCGGTCTCCGCGCGGATCGCCACCTCCCTGCGCCTGGGGACGTCGGTCAGCGTCCGCCCCGAGGAGGGCGTGCGGAGCGGCCCGGGTCTGGGCCGCTTCTCCCCCGCCCTGCTGGCCGCCGCGGTGGACGCCGGTGCCGCGGTGTGCCCGGTCGCCGTCCGCTGGCGCGGCGCCGCGTCCCCGCCCCCTGGCGGACGCTCGACGGTGGCGGCGATGCGCTGGCTGGCCGCCTCCCCGGACACTGTCGTGGAGGTGCACCTGCTGTCCGCCCTGTTGTCCGCCGGCGCGACGCCGCAGGAGCTGGCGACGACCGCCGAGTACGCGGTGGCCGCCGTCCTGGAGACCGTGACCCGACAGGACGGCCTCGCTGCAGTAGAAGGACCCCGTCCTCCCCGCCCTTCGCCGGCTCCGGGCGGTGCCCTGGACGGGGCCGAGGGTGGGGGGCAGCGAGGTCCTTCCACTACTCGGTGACCCGGCCGTCCTCGACGGCGATCCGGCGCGGGGTGTCGACGGCGGCCAGCAGCCGGCGGTCGTGGGTGACCAGCAGCAGCGTGCCGCGGTAGCCGGCCAGCGCCTGCTCGAGCTGCTCGATGGCCGGCAGGTCGAGGTGGTTGGTCGGCTCGTCGAGGACGAGCACGTTGACTCCACGGGCCTGCAGCAGCGCCAGCCCGGCCCGGGTCCGCTCCCCCGGCGAGAGGGTGTCGGCCGGGCGCAGCACGTGCTCGGCGGTCAGCCCGAACTTGGCCAGGAGGGTGCGCACGTCGGCGGTGAGCCGGTCGGGCACCTCTGCGGCGAAGGCCTCCAGCAGCGGCTCGGCGCCGAGGAACGCGCCGCGGGCCTGGTCGATCTCGCCGATTCGCACCGACGGGCCCAGCCCGCCGCGGCCCTCGTCCAGCGGCACCCGGCCCAGCAGGGCGGCCAGCAGCGTGGACTTGCCGCTGCCGTTGGGGCCGGTGATGACCACCCGGTCGCCCCAGTCCACCTGCAGGTCGACCGGACCGAGGGTGAAGTCCCCGCGGCGCACGACCGCACCGGACAGCGTGGCGACGACCGCCCCGGCACGCGGCGCGGCGGCGATCTCCATCCGCAGCTCCCACTCCTTGCGCGGCTCCTCGACCACCTCCAGCCGCTCGATCCGGCGCTCGGTCTGCTTGGCCTTGGCCCCCTGCTTCTCCGCCGTCGCCCGGTTGTGGGCCTTGATGAACTTGTCCGGGTCCTTCTGCTTCTTGACCGCGTCCCGCACGCCCTTGGCCAGCCAGTTGCGCTGCATGCGGGCGCGGGCCTCCAGGTCGGCCCTGGTCTCGGCGTACTCCTCGTACTCCTCGCGCGCGTGCCGCCGGGCCACCTCGCGCTCGACGAGGTAGGCCTCGTAGCCGCCGTCGTGCACCCGCACCAGCTGCTGGGCGAGGTCCAGCTCGACCACGCGGGTGACCGTGCGGGCGAGGAACTCCCGGTCGTGGCTGACGACGACGATGCCGCTGCGCGCCCCGGTGACGAAGCGCTCCAGCTGCTCCAGGCCGGCGAGGTCCAGGTCGTTGGTCGGCTCGTCGAGCAGCAGCACGTCGTAGCGCGAGAGCAGCAGGCCGGCCAGCCCGACCCGCGCGGCCTGGCCCCCGGAGAGCCCGGTGGTCCCCGCGTCGAGGGACACCCCGGGCGCCACCTCGCCGACGACCTGCGCCGCGCGCTCGTCGAGGTCGGCCCCGCCGAGGGCCAGCCAGCGCTCCAGCGCCTCGGCGTAGGCGTCGCCGGCGCCGTCCGCGCCCCCGGTGAGCGCGTCGGTGGCGGCGTCGAGAGCGGCCTGCGCGGCGGCGACCCCGGTCCGGCGGGCCAGCGCCTGGCGCACCGTCTCCCCCGGCCGGCGCTCGTGCTCCTGCGGCAGGTAGCCGAGGGTCGCCGTGGGCGGGCTGACGGTGACGCTGCCCGACTCGGGCGGCAGCTCACCGGCGAGCGTGCGCAGCAGGGTGGACTTGCCCGCGCCGTTGACCCCGACCAGCCCGACGACGTCGCCGGGGGCGACGACGAGGTCGAGGTCGGAGAACAGGACGCGGGCACCGTGGCCGGCGGCCAGGCCCCGGGCGACGAGCGTGGCACTCACGGGGCACCAGGGTGCCAAGCCCCGCCGGGACCGCGCGACCGCGTTCGTCCCGGCGAGATCGCCCGTCCCGCGGCCTCCCTGCAGGGTCCCGCCGTGAGCCTGCGAGCGGTGGGGGGCAGGGAGGTCCTTCTTCCTTCACTCGTCGACGTCCTCCTCCAGGACCTCGTCGGCCATCTCGTCGAGCATGGTCTCCAGCGCGAGGTCGGCCTCCCCCGGCGGACGGCGCTGCACCAGCCAGGGCTGCAGGTCGTCGTAGCCGCGCACCGACACCCGGCGCAGCGGCCGCACCCGGTAGCGGGGCAACCCGCGCAGGTGCCGGGCGAGGTCGCGGTCGACCAGCAGCGTGCCGGGCCGGCCGAGCGAGGTGAGCCGGCTGGCCAGGTTCACCACCGGCGAGTACACGTCACCGAGGTGCGTGAGCACGGTGCCGTACGCGGCGCCGACCCGCAGCGGTGGGCGGTCCCCGGTCTGCCAGGCCTCGGGCAGCTCCAGCCCGATCTCCACGGCGTCGATCGCCGAGACGGCGGTGTAGAGGACGCCGTCCCCCACGGTCTTGACCACCCGGCCGTGGTGGCGGGCGATGACCTCGGTGGCGGTGCTCTCGAAGTCCTCGACCATCGCGCCGAGCTCCCGCACGCCCATCCCCCGGCTGCGGCTGGTGTAGCCGACGAGGTCGGCGAAGCCGACGGCGAGCTCCCGCCGGTCGACGGCGGCCGTCGGGGTGAGCAGCCGGTCGGCGTTGGCGACCAGGTGCCGCCGCCACACGTAGTCCTGCACCTCCCGCAGCAGCGGCAGGAGGCCGCGGGCGGCGGCCACGACCTCCTCCGGCGGGACGGCGCGCCGCCCCGTGTCGGCGCCGCTGCGGGACAGGGCGTCGGCGAGCAGGTCGGTCTGCCAGTCGGCCAGCCGGGACAGCGACTGCCCCATCGCGCGGGCGATCGAGGCCTCGGTCCCCGGCTCGACGAAGCCGGAGTCGATGAGCGTGCTGAGCAGCTCCAGCGCCCGGACGTCGGCGTCGGTGAAGACCGGGTCGTCGTCGGCGACGTCGGGGAAGCCGAGCGCCCGCCACAGCCGCCGGGTGCTCTCGGGCGGCAGGCCGGCCATCGCGGCGATCTGCAGCCGGGTGTACCGGCGCGGACCGTCGAGGAGCAGGCGCAGCAGCGCCTCGTGGGCGTCGCCGGCGTCCGATCCCACGTCCGGGTCCCGAGGGGTGTCCGCCAGGGCCGTCAGCCCGTGGTGTGGACGACCAGGACGTCCACCGACGAGCGGCGGGTCACGTCGGCCGGCACCGACCCGATCAGCCGGCCCTTGAGGCTGTCGAGCCCGCGGTTGCCGACGACGAGCAGGTCGGCCTGGGCGCGGCCGACGACCTCGAGCAGGGTCTCCACCGGCGAGCCGACGACGGCCATCTGCTCGACCTCCCCCGCGCCGGCCCCGACGGCCTCCTCCGCGGCGCGCTGCACGGTGTCGTCCGCCGGCGCGGACCCGACCACCTGGTCCGGGCCCTCACCCGGCGCGTCCTGGGTGCGGCGCGCCCCGCGCCCGTCCGCCCGCGACGGCAGGTAGGCGCACACGATCACCAGCCGCGCGCCGCAGGCGCCGGCGAGGGCCCCGGCACGGCGCACCGCCCGCAGGGAGGACTCCGACCCGTCGGTCCCGACGACCACCGTGCGGTAGGCGCTCACGGACCCTCCTCGCTGGCGTTCCCGGGCGCCTCCGGCGGCGGCGCTCCGGCGTGCCGGGGAGCCGGCTCACCCGCCCGACCGGCCAACCTACCGAATGCGCCGGTCAGGGGGTGTGCCCGGGGTCACGCCGGGACACGCGCGGGCGGACCACGGGGTGCCGTTTCGGCCACCGCGTGCGCTTGGATGGTGACGTCGCCCGGCCGACGCGAGGAGAGCGCCATCCACCCCGGCAGCAGCCACCACCGCGACCCCGTGCGGGTCGAGGTCCGCGGCCTCAGCAAGAGCTTCGGCGCCGTCCGCGCCGTCGACGACCTCAGCTTCACCGTCGAGCCGGGGTCCATCACCGGCTTCCTCGGCCCCAACGGCGCGGGCAAGACCACCACGCTGCGCATGGCCCTCGGTCTCGAGCGGCCGGACGCGGGGACGGCGACCTTCGACGGCGTCGCCTACGCCGACCTCCCCTCGCCCGTGCGCACGGTCGGCGCGGTGCTGGAGACCGCGTTCCACCCCGCACGGTCCGGGCGCAACCACCTGCGGGTCTACTGCCGGGCAGCCGGGCTGCCGGTCACGCGCGCCGACGAGGTGCTCGCCCAGGTCGGCCTGGCCGACGCCGGCCGGCGCCGCGCGGGCGGCTACTCGCTGGGGATGCGGCAGCGGCTGGCGCTGGCCACCGCACTGCTCGGCGACCCGGCGGTGCTGGTGCTCGACGAGCCGGCCAACGGGCTGGACCCCGAGGGCATCCAGTGGCTGCGTGGCTTCCTGCGCCACCTCGCGCACACCGAGGGGCGCACCGTGCTGGTCTCCAGCCACCTGCTGGCCGAGATGGAGCAGACCGCCGACCGCGTGGTGATCGTGGGCGCCGGGCGGCTGGTCCGCGAGGGCTCGATCGCCGAACTGCGCTCCGGCACGCAGGGCAGCGGGGCGGTGCTGGTGCGCAGTCCCGAGGCCGGCCGGCTGGCCGAGGTCCTCCGCGTCGCCGGGCTGAGCGTCGGTCCCGCCGAGGACGGCCGGGTCACGGTGACCGGGACGACGCCGGCCACGGTGGGGGCGCACGCCTTCCGGGCCGGTGTCGAGCTGCACGAGCTGCGCGCGGAGACCAGCGGCCTGGAGGAGCTGTACTTCCGGCTCACCGCCGGCCAGGAGCAGTTCGCCGCATCCCAGGGGGCCGTCCGATGACCGCGCTCGTCCGTGCCGAGTGGACCAAGCTGTTCACGACCCGGGTGTGGATCGGCCTGCTGGCCGGCGCCTGTGTCCTGGTGACCGGCTTCGTGGTGCTGTTCACCTCGTTCGCCGGAGACACCCCGGGCAGCGCCCAGGGCGGCCCCCCGGGCGGGCTCCCGCCCGTCGGCACCGAACAGTTCGAGCAGCTCGTGCTGGCCATCGGCGCCAACGTGACCGTGCTGTTCCTGATCCTCGGCATCATCGGGATGACCCAGGAGTACCGGCACCGCACGGCCACGCCGACGTTCCTCACCACGCCCCGGCGCGGCCGGGTCGTCATCGCCAAGCTCACCGCCTACGCGCTGGTCGCGGTG
>DATIMX010000280.1:0-19516 GCA_035474935.1 Geodermatophilus sp.
CGCGGGCGGCGGGGGCAGGGGGTCCTCGCTCAGAGCTTCCCGACGACGAAGTCGATGCAGGCGGTCAGCGCGCTGACGTCGTCCGGCTCGACGGAGGGGAACATGCCCACCCGCAGCTGGTTGCGGCCCAGCTTGCGGTAGGGCTCGACGTCCACGACGCCGTTGGCGCGCAGCACCCTCGCCACCTCGGCGGCGTCCACCGACTCGTCGAAGTCGACGGTGCCGACGACCCAGGAGCGCTGGTCGCGGTCGGCCACGAACGGCGTCGCGAACTGCGACTGCTCGGCCCAGCCGTAGAGCCGGCTCGAGGAGTCCCGGGTGCGCGAGACGGCGCCGGAGAGGCCGCCCAGGGACAGCAGCCACCGGATCTGGTCGGCCAGCAGGAACAGCGTGGCGACGGCCGGGGTGTTGTAGGTCTGGTCCTTGGCCGAGTTGTCGACGGCGATGGACAGGTCCAGGAAGCCGGGAACCCAGCGGCCCGACGCCTTGATCTCGGCGATGCGGTCGAGGGCGTCGCGCGACATGAGTGCCACCCACAGCCCGCCGTCCCCACCGAAGTTCTTCTGCGGGGCGAAGTAGTAGACGTCGGTCTGCGTGACGTCGACCGGCAGCCCGCCGGCGCCGCTGGTGGCGTCGATGAGCACGAGCGAGTCCTCGGTGCCGTGCGGCCGCTGCACCGGGGCCATGACGCCGGTCGAGGTCTCGTTGTGCGCCCACGCGTAGACGTCGACGCCGTCGGTGGCGGTGGGCAGGGCCAGCGAGCCGGGCTCGGCCTTGGCGATGACCGGGTCGGCGAGGAAGGGCGCCTCGGCCACGCCGGAGGCGAACTTGGCGGAGAACTCGCCGTAGGTGCCGTGGGCACTGCGCTCGCGGATCAGCCCGATGATCGCGGCGTCCCAGAACGCGGTCGTCCCGCCGTTGCCGAGGACGACCTCGTAGCCGTCGGGCAGGTCGAACAGCTCGGTCAGCCCCTCGCGCACCTGGCGGACCAGGCCCTTGACCGGCGCCTGCCGGTGGGAGGTCCCCATGAGGGTGGCGCCGCTGCCGACCAGCGCCTCGAGGGCCTCGGGACGCACCTTCGACGGACCGCAGCCGAAGCGGCCGTCGGAGGGCAGGAGGTCGGCGGGGATGGTGATGCTCATCCGTGAGGAGCCCTTCAACGGTGGATGGCCCCACTGCAGGGTCCCGCCGCGAGCGTGCGAGCGGTGGGGGCAGTGAGGTCCTTCTTCAGGCCGGCTGGTCGATGGACTTGACCTTGATGGTGTCGAAGCCCTCGACCTCCTCCGGCTTGCGCGGGGCCGGGCCGACGTAGCGGGCCGACGGGCGCACGAGGCGGCCGGTGTTCTTCTGCTCGAGGATGTGCGCGCACCAGCCGGCGGTGCGCGCGCAGGTGAACATCGAGGTGAACATGTGGCTGGGCACCTCGGCGAAGTCCAGCACGATGGCCGCCCAGAACTCCACGTTGGTCTCGATCGGCCGGTCGGGACGCCGCTCGCGCAGCTCCTTGAGGGCCGCCTGCTCGAGGGCCAATGCGGCCTCGAAGCGCGGGGCGCCGAGCTCCTTGGCGGCCTTGCGCAGCGTGCGGGCGCGCGGGTCCTCGGCGCGGTAGACGCGGTGGCCGAAGCCCATGAGCCGCTCGTGCCGGTCGAGGAGGTCCTTGACGTACTTCTCCGCGTCCCCGGTCTGCTCGACGCCGTCCAGCATGTGCAGCACCCGGGAGGGGGCGCCGCCGTGCAGCGGGCCGGACATCGCGCCGATGGCGCCGGACAGGGAAGCGGCGACGTCCGCGCCGGTGGAGGCGATGACGCGGGCGGTGAAGGTGGAGGCGTTCATGCCGTGCTCGGCGGCCGACGTCCAGTACGCGTCGACGGCGGCGACGTGGCGGGGGTCGGGCTCGCCGCGCCAGCGCACCATGAACCGCTCGACGATGGTGGAGGCCTCGTCGATGCGCGACTGGGGCACCGCCGGGGTGCCGATGCCGCGGGCGGACTGGGCCACGTAGGACAGCGCCATGACCGCGGCCCGGGCGAGCTCCTCGCGGGCCTCCTCGGCGGAGATGTCCAGCAGCGGCTTGTAGCCCCAGATCGGGGTCAGCATGGCCAGCGCGGCCTGGACGTCGACGCGGACGTCGCCGGTGTGCACGGGGATGGGGAAGGGCTCGGCCGGCGGCAGGCCCGGGCCGAACTTGCCGTCGACCAGCAGCGCCCAGACGTTGCCGAAGGTGACCTTGCCGACCAGGTCCTCGATGTCGACGCCCCGGTACCGGAGGGAGCCGCCGTCCTTGTCCGGTTCGGCGATCTCCGTCTCGAAGGCGATCACGCCCTCCAGGCCGGGTACGAAGTCGTCGGCCATCTCGCATGCTCCTCTGCGCGCGGGACTCGTGCCCGCACGGGAGGCGGCGCACGACTGCGGTTGCGACCCTAGGCCGTGCCGACGCCCCCGGGACACCCGGGGGCGGGCGTCCGGTGCTGCCCTCCCGCGGGATCTGCACAGTGGTGGTCGTCGGGCGCCCGATCACCACCACTGTGCAGATCCCGCGGGACAGGCGGGTGACAGCACGGCGCCCGTGCCCGGCTGCGACGATGGAGGTCGTGCCCGACCTCTCCCGCATGCGCAGGGACTACGAGACCCGGGGCCTCCGCGAGGACGACCTCGCCCCCACCTGGGTCGAGCAGTTCGACCGCTGGTTCACCGACGCCGTCGCCGCGGAGCTGCCCGAGCCCAACGCCGTGGTGGTCGCCACGGCCGACGCCGACGGCGCCCCCGACGCGCGCATCGTGCTGCTGAAGGGCTACGACGAGGCCGGCTTCGTCTTCGTCACCAGCTACGCCTCGGCCAAGGGCGCCCAGCTGGCGGTCAACCCCCGCGCGGCCCTGGTCTTCCCCTGGCACGCGCTGCAGCGGCAGGTGCGGGTGACCGGCCGGGTCGAGCGGGTGGGCGAGACAGCCAGCGACGACCTGTGGGACCCCCGCCCCCGCGGTGCGCAGCTGGCCGCCGCCGCGTCGATCCAGTCGACGAGGGTCGACTCCCGCGAGGAGCTGGTCGAGCGGCTGCGCCGACTGGACGCCGAGACCCGGGGCGAGAAGCTGCCGCGGCCCGGGATCTGGGGCGGCTACCGGGTGGTGCCCGACTCCGTCGAGTTCTGGCAGGGCGGTGCCGACCGGCTGCACGACCGGCTGCGCTTCGTCCGCGACGACGAGGAGGGCGGCGGCTGGGTCGTCCAGCGGCTGGCACCGTGAGCGGTCCCGCGGACCCGCCGGACCAGGCGCCGTACCCGGTCGACCCCGTCGAGGGCGGCGGTCCGGTCGAGGAGCCGGTGCCGGTGCCGCCCCGGCAGCGCCGTGCCTGGGCGATCGACACCACCCCGCTGCGGAACCCGCACTACCGGCGGCTGTTCTGGGGCGTGGCGGCCACGATGCTCGGCCAGCAGATGACGCTGGTCGCCGTCCCGTACCAGGTCTACGCGCTCACCAGCTCCTCCCTGCTGGTCGGCGTCACCTCGGTGGTGGCGCTGGTGCCGCTGATCGTCTTCGGCCTGCTCGGCGGCGCGATCGCCGACTCGATGGACCGCCGGCGGCTGATGCTGGTCACCGCCGTCGGCTCGGCGGTCACCAGCGCGCTGCTGGCGGTGCAGGCGCTGCTGCCCGGCGGCGGGAACCTGGCGCTGCTCTGGGTGCTCACCGCCTGCGTCTCCGGGTTCACCGCGGTCAACCAGCCCACCCGCAGCGCCGTCATCCCCGCGCTCGTCGGCGCCGAGGGCGTGCCGGCGGCGAACGCGCTGGCGATGACGGTGCGCCAGGTCGGGGTCATCGCCGGCCCGCTGCTGGCCGGGCTGCTCATCGCCGTCGGCAGCCTGCCGGTCACCTACGCGGTCGACGCGCTCGGCTTCCTGGTCGCCGTCCTGCTGCTGCGCGGGCTGCCGCCGCTGCCCCCGGGACGGGACGCCGGGCCGCTGCGGCTGGGCGCCGCCCTCCGGGGCGTGGCCGAGGGCTTCGCCTTCCTGCGCACCCAGCCGGTGCTGCTGATGACCTTCGTCGTCGACGTCCTCGCGATGCTCTTCGCCTGGCCGCAGGCGGTCTTCCCGGAGCTGTCGGAGGGCCGCTACGCCGACTCGCCGAACAGCCTGGGCTGGCTGTTCGCCGGCATCTCCATCGGCGCGCTGCTCATGGGGCTGACGTCGGGGTGGGTGTCGCGGGTGGACCGGCAGGGCGCGGTCGTCCTCGTCGCGATCGTCGTGTGGGGGATCGCGATCATCGGCTTCGGGTTCGCCTCGACGCTGTGGCTGGCCGTGCTCTGCCTCGCGGTGGCGGGAGCCGGCGACATGGTCAGCGCGGTGCTGCGCTCGTCGATGCTGCAGCTGGCCGCGCCGGAGGGGATGCGCGGGCGCATGCAGGGCGTGTTCCTGGTCGTCGTCGCCGGCGGGCCCCGGCTGGGGGACCTGCGGGCCGGCGCGATCGCGAGCGCCGCGGGGGTCACCGCGGCGATGGTCTCCGGCGGCGTGGTGGTCGTCGTCGCGATGGCGGTCGTGGCGCTGGTCGTGCCCTCGTTCTGGGTCTTCCGCGCCTCCCGCTCGGCGCAGCCCTCCGCCCACGGCTGACGGGCGCCCGCAGGGCGTGCGCAGGGACCGACCTCAGGCGAGGGCGTGCGCGACCACCCGCAGGTCGGCGACGAGTGCCTCGTAGGCGGCCTCGCGGGCCTCGTCCGGCGTGCGCAGGATCGCCGAGGGGTGGGTGGTGGCCAGCATCCAGGTCTGGTGCGGCGCGTCCTCGTCGTCGTCCGCGGGGCGGTCGTCGCCGGCCTCGGCGCGGGCCACGCCCGGCGGGGTCCACGGGAGGAGTTGGCCGCGGTCCTTGGTGATCCGGAAGGACGGCGAGATCAGCGCCTTGGCCGCCGTGGCGCCCAGGCAGACGACCACCTCCGGCTGCAGGACGGCGAACTCCGCCTCGAGCCACGGCCGGCAGGCCCGCAGGTGCTCGGGCCCGGGCGTCTGGTGGATCCGCCGCTTGCCCTTCTGCGTGAACCTGAAGTGCTTGACGGCGTTGGTGATGTAGGCGTCGCGGCGATCGATGCCGGCATCACCCAGCGCCCGGTCGAGCAGCCGGCCGGCCGGGCCGACGAACGGCTCGCCCTTGCGGTCCTCCTGGTCCCCGGGCTGCTCGCCCACGAAGACGATGCGGGCGGTCTCCGGCCCCTCGCCGAACACGGTCTGGGTCGTGCCCTCCCACAGCTCGCACGCCTTGCACCCGGCGGCCGCCGTGCGCAGCCCCTCCAGCCCGACCCCGGTCGGCGGCTGCGCCGGCGCGTTCTCCTGGCTCATGGGCCGATGACACCCCACCAGCCGTCCCGGCGCGAGAGCAGCCGACCGATACGTTGGTTCGGCAACGGAGGGTGACAGGGGGAGCGCGTGCTGGAGTTCGACGGTCTGCACAAGAGCTACGGGGCCAACCGGGTGCTGGACGGGGTCTCCTTCGCGGTCGCCCCGGGCTCGATGTTCGGCTTCTGCGGCTCCAACGGCGCCGGCAAGACGACGACGATGCGGATCGCGATGGGGCTGGTCCGCGCCGACGCCGGCGAGGTGCGCTGGCAGGGCCGGCCGCTGGACCAGGCCCTGCGCCGCCGGATCGGCTACATGCCGGAGGAGCGCGGCCTCTACCCGAAGATGCGGGTCGGCGAGCAGCTGGCCTACTTCGCCCGGCTGCACGGGCTGGACGGTGCGGCCGCCGCCCGCGCCGCGGAGCACTGGGCCGACCGGCTGGGCCTCGCCGAGCGCCGCCGCTCGCGGGTGGAGGAGCTGTCGCTGGGCAACCAGCAGCGGGTGCAGCTGGCCGCGGCCCTGGTCAGCCGGCCCGAGGTGCTCATCCTCGACGAGCCGTTCTCCGGCCTGGACCCGGTGGGCGTCGACGCGCTGGCCGAGGCGCTGCTCGAGCAGGTGCGTGGCGGCGTCCCGGTCGTCTTCTCCAGCCACCAGCTCGACCTGGTCGAGCGGCTCTGCGACGCCGTGGGCATCCTCGCCCGCGGGTCGATGGTGGCCGCCGGGCCGGTTCCCGAGCTGCGCCGCCGCGAGTCCGGCCGGCTGCTGCGGGTCGTCGTCCCGGACGCGCCGCCGGGGTGGGCGGCCGCGCTGCCCGGCGTGCGGGTGGAGTCCGAGTTGGCCGGCGACACCCTGCTGGAGCTCGCGCCCGGCACCGACGACCAGGCGGTGCTCGCCGCGGCGCTGCGCACCGGCCGGGTCGCGCACTTCGCCTGGCGCGAGCCGAGTCTGGTCGAGCTGTTCCGCGAGGCGGTCGCCGAGCCGGCCGGGGAGGTCGCCGCGTGACGTCGTCCGGACCCCGCACACCGGGCAGCGCCGCGCTGGTCCGGCTGGTCGCGGCGCGGGAGGTCTCCAGCCGCATCCGCGACAAGAACTTCGTCATCAGCTCGGTGGTCATCCTCCTGCTGCTGCTGGGCACGATGGCCTTCCAGGTGGTGGTCAGCAGCGGGGAGGACACCAGCCGCGTCGCCGTCGCCGCGGACGACGGCCGGATCGGGCCCGCGGTCGAGGCGCAGGGCGAGGCGGTCGGCGTGGACGTCGAGGTCGTCGACGTCCCCGACGAGGCCGCGGCGCGCGACGCCGTCGAGACCGAGGAGGTCGACGCGGCCCTCGTCGACGGCACCGGGCCGGCCCCCGAGCTGCTGCTCGTCGACCGGGACCCCACGCTGGAGGCGGTCGTCGGCGGCGCGGTCAGCGGGCTGGCCGTCTCCGACCGGCTGCTCGAGGCCGGCGTCGACCTGCAGTCCCTGCCGGAGGTGGCGGTGACCCCGGTCGGCGACGAGGGGGAGGACGACGGGCAGCGGGTGGTCGTGGCGATCATGGGCGTCGTCGTCCTCTACGGCCTGCTCATCCTGTTCGCGCAGTTCGTCGCCCAGGGTGTGGTGGAGGAGAAGGCCAGCCGGGTGGTGGAGCTGCTGCTCGCGACCATGCGGCCGTGGCAGCTGCTGGCCGGCAAGATCCTCGGGCTCGGCCTGCTCGGGCTGGGGCAGATCGTCGTCATCGGCGCGGTGGGGGTGGCCGGCGCGCTGACGTTCGACCTGGTCGACGTCCCGGGGCAGCTGATCGGGACCGTGGCCACCGTCGTCGCCTGGTTCGTGCTCGGCTACGCGTTCTACGCCTGCGTCTTCGCCGTGGCGGCGTCGCTGGTCAGCCGCCAGGAGGACCTCGGCAGCGTGCTCACCCCGGCGTCGATGCTGCTGGTCGCCGGGTTCTTCGTGGCGGTCCAGGCGGCCGGCGACCCCGGCGGCACGCTGGCCACGGTCACCTCCTTCGTGCCCGGCCTCTCTCCGCTGGTCATGCCGGTGCGCCAGGCGGCCGGGGAGGCGGCGGGCTGGGAGGTGGCGCTGGCCGTCGTCCTCATGCTGGGCGCCGTCGGCCTGGCCGTCCGCCTCGGCGGGCGGGTCTACGCCGGCGCCCTGCTGCGCACCAGCGGCCGGACGAAGGTGCGCGAGGCGCTGCGGGCCGAGCGCGCCTAGGTGTACCGGAGCTGGCCCGGCGGACGGCTGACTCCCCCCGGGTGACCTGCACCGCCTCCGACGGGTGAGACCGCCCGGGCGGGGGAGGACGGGGGGCCCGGGCCTCGCCATGATCGCCGCATGCGGGAGGACCTCGACGGGCGCCTCCGGGGGCTGCGCGCCTGCCGGGACGCCGACGCCGTCATCGAGCTGGGTTGCGACCTGGCCGACGCCGGGCGTCACCAGGACGCCGAGCGCTGCTTCCGCCGGGCCGCCGAGCTGGGGGACGCGCTCGGCTGGTTCAACCTGGGCAACTCCCTGGCCGCGCGCGGCCGGGTCGAGGAGGCCGTCGACGCCTACGAGAAGGCGCTGGCCGGCGGCGAGCGCGACGCCTGGGTGAACCTCGGGCTGGTGCTCGAGCAGCTCGGCGACCTGGCCGGCGCGATGCGCGCCTACCGGGGCGCCGGCGCCTCAGGGGACACCCAGGGCGGCCTGCAGCTGGCGTTCCTGCTGCACGAGCAGGGCGAGCACGAGCAGGCCATCGCCGTGGCGGCCGAGCTCGCCGCCACGGGGGACGACGTCGCCGCCGCGGTGGTCGCCTGCTGGCGGTGGGCCGCCTCGCACGATGTCGCGCTGGAGGTCGACCTGCGCAGCGGGGCCGACCGCTTCCCCGGCGCGCGGGTGGCGCTGGCCGCACTGCTGCGCGTCACCGGCCGGGTGGCGGAGGCCCGCTTCACCCTCGAGCGCGGCGCCAAGCTCGGCGAGGTCCAGGCGTGGCTGCCGCTGGGCAACTTCTACGTCGAGGACCTGGCCGACGTGGAGGCGGCCGAGGAGGCCTACCGCGCGGGCATCGCCGCCGGCGACGGCTACTGCCACCACAACCTGGCCGTGCTGCTCGCCGACCGCGGCGACCTCGACGGCGCGGTGGAGCACTTCCGGCTCGGCGCCGCGGACGGCGACGACCTCGCCGCGCAGGCGCTGCGCGAGCTCGGCGGCTAGCTCAGCCGCCGACGGTGACGTCGGCGAACGGGACGTACGGCTCCACGTACGGGAAGACGACGAACAGCAGCAACGCGCTGACCGCCGCGACGAGCACCAGGGCCAGCAGTGCCCGCACCGCCGTCCCGCCGGGCAGGTGCCGCCAAATCCAGGAGTACACGGTCGCTCCTCACACTCCCCGCAGGGCCGGGGGGCCGTCGGGTGCCTCGGCACGGCTCAGCGGGGGCCCGTCGAGCACGGCGTGCACGACCAGGCGCTGGCGCGCGGAGTACTCGGGGTGGCAGGTGGTCAGGGTCAGGTAGGCGCCCGTCGGGGGGCCATCGGCCGGGCCGTCGGGGGTCGGCGCGATGACCGACACGTCCGAGGGGGAGACGACCTGCTGGCCGGGTACCTGCTCGGCCGGACCGAGGACCCGGTAGACGAACCAGCTGTCGGCGGTCTCGACGACGACCGGGTCGCCCTCGCGCAGCTCGTCGATCTCCAGGAACGGCGACCCGCGGCCCACCCGGTGCCCGGCGACGGCGAAGTTGCCCAGCTCCCCGGGCATCGCGGTGCCGGTGTAGTGGCCCGGCCCCTGCTCGAGCTCCTCGGTGCCGGTGCCCTCGACGATCGCCCGGGCGTAGTCAGCGCCCAGCCGCGGGATGTGCAGCATCGCGAACGCCTCGCCGCCCTGCAGCTCGGCCGGGACGACGGCCGTCGGCGCCGACCACTCCTCGCGCAGCTCCGCGGTCAGCTCGTCCTGCCGGGCGTTGCTCTGCAGGTCGGTCACCCACAGCTCGTAGACGACGAACAGCAGCAGCACGTAGCCGACCGTCAGCAGCAGCTGCCCGGTGCCGCGGGCCGTGGTGCGCAGGGCGTCCGCCCGGGTGCTCGACACGGCGACCGATGCTAGGTCGGCCGGCGCCCTCGGCCGGGAGCGCCGCGCGGCCGCACCCCAGCGGCCCCTCCCGTCCCAGCGGACGGCGGTCTCAGCCCTGCTGGCGCAGCCCCTCCAGCGGGCCGCGGTAGACCCCCGCCGGCGGACCGGTCACCCCCGGGCGGGCCGTGAACAGCCGGCCGGCGTCGGGCTGGGCGGCGCGCGCGTCGTCGTCCAGCCCCTCGGCCGAGGTGCTCACCACCAGCAGGTCGCGCGCGGGTCCGGCGAACGCGCAGCTCGACGTCTGGGCCACCCCGGGCACCTCGACGACGGCGAGCAGCTCGGCCTCCGGCGACCAGCGGCGCACCTGCCCGCCACCCCACAGCGCGGTCCAGAGGCAGCCGTCGTCGTCGACGGTGAGTCCGTCGGCGACGCCGTCGTCGGGGTCGAACTCCAGGAGCACCCGGCCGTCGGTGAACGCGCCCGTGCCGACGTCGTACCCGAAGGCGTGCACCAGGCCGGGGCCGGAGTCGGCGAGGTAGACGGTGCGGCCGTCCGGTGACCAGTCGATGCCGTTCGAGACGGTCAGCTCGTCCAGCACGGTCGTGACGGTGCCGTCGAGGTCCAGCCGGTACAGGGTCCCCGCACCGGGCCGCTGGTCGAAGGCCATGGTCCCGGCGAGGAAGCGGCCGGCCGGGTCGCAGGCCCCGTCGTTCATGCGCGTGCCGCCGTCGGCCTCGGTGCCGCCCTCGTCGGTCAGCGTGATCAGCACCCGGGCGGTGCCGTCGGCCGCGAGGTGGGTGAAGCCGCCGTCCGCGGCGAGCAGCCACCCGCCGTCCGCCGCCGGGACGACGGCGCCGACGGTGTCCCCCCCGCGGTGCACTCCCGTCTCGGTGAACGTGCCGTCGGCGTCGACCGCGGCCCGGCGCACCAGCCCGCCCGCGATGTCGACCCACAGCAGCTCGCCGCGGCCGGCGTCCCAGGTCGGGCCCTCGCCGTGCTGGGCGGGGGACAGACCGGGGGCGGGCGAGGCGGTGAGTCGCTGCACCCCTGCATCGTCCCGGCGCGGCGGGCCCGGTGCGCGCCGAGCGCCGCTCTCCCGCGGTGATCATGGGGTTCTCGCCGCCGGACACGCCGTCGCCCGGCGCGTCCTCCCGCAACGACCCCATGATCATCGGGAGGAGTGGGGCACGGGGGCCACCCACGGACGCCGCGGCGCCCCGCCGCGACACCCACACGTCACACGGGCGGTCGATACTCGCCGGGTGTCCGAAGCCACCGTCGACGTCGCCGACCTGCGCCACCACGGAGGGCTCGAGGAGGACGGCACCGACGCCGCCGACGCCCCGCTGCGCGAGGACATCCGGCTGCTCGGCCGGGTCCTCGGCGAGGTCGTCCGCGAGCAGTCGGGGGACGACGTCCTCGCCCTCGTCGAATCCACCCGCGTGGAGACCTTCCGGCTGCGCCGCTCGGAGGTCGATCGCGCCGACGTCGCCGCCCGGCTCGGCGCCCTCGACGTCCGCTCGGCCAACCACGTCATCCGCGCGTTCAGCCACTTCTCGCTGCTGGCCAACCTCGCCGAGGACCTGCACCACGAGCGCCGCCGCCGGTTCCACCGCATCGAGGGCTCGCCACCGCAGAAGGGCAGCCTGGCGGCCACCTTCGAGCTGCTCGACGCCGCGCACCTCGACGCCGACGTCGTCGCCCGTGAGCTGGCCGGGGCCCTGGTCAGCCCGGTGGTCACCGCGCACCCCACGGAGGTGCGCCGTCGCACCATCTCCCGGGTGCAGCGGCAGATCACCGAGCTGATCCGCCGGCGCGACCGGTCCGCGCCGGGCGAGGCCGACGACCCGGCGTGGTCGGCGGAGCTGCGGCGCGCGGTGCTCACGCTCTGGCAGACGGCGCTGCTGCGGCTCTCGCGGCTGCGGCTGGCCGACGAGATCGACGAGGCGCTGCGCTACTACGAGCTGTCCCTGTTCGAGGTCGTGCCGGCGATCAACGCCGAGTTGCGGCGGGCGCTGCGCGAGCGCTGGCCGTCGGCCGGGCTGGACCGGCCGGTGCTGCTGCCCGGCTCGTGGATCGGCGGCGACCGCGACGGCAACCCGTTCGTCACCGCCGACGCCGTCCACCTGGCCGGCACGCGGCAGGCCGAGACGGCGCTGGGCCACCACCTCGCCGAGCTGCTGGCGCTGCACGACGAGCTGTCGATGTCCGACCGGCTGATCACGCCGACCCCGGAGCTGGCGCGGCTGGCCGACGCCTCCGGCGACGACTCCCCGTTCCGCGCCGACGAGCCCTACCGCCGCGCCCTGTACGGCGTGCACGCCCGGCTGGCCGCGACCGCGCAGCGGGTGCTCGGGTCGGTGCCCGGCCCGCCGCCGCACGCCGTGCTCGAGCCCTACGCGACCCCCGAGGAGCTGCTGGCCGACCTCGCCACGATCGACGCCTCGCTGCGGACGCACGGCGCCGGCGCGCTGGCCGACGACCGGCTGGCCCGGCTGCGGGAGAGCGTCGAGGTCTTCGGCTTCCACCTGGCCGGCCTGGACATGCGGCAGAACTCCGCCGTCCACGCCGACGTGCTGGCCGAGCTGCTGGCCTGGGCCGGGGTCTGCCCGGACTACGCCGCCCTCGACGAGGAGCAGCGGGTCGAGCTGCTGGTCGGGGAGCTGCGGATGCGCCGTCCCCTGGTGCGCCCGGACGCCGCGCTCTCCGACCTGGCCCGCGGCGAGCTGGACGTGCTGCAGGCCGCGGCCGACCAGGTCCGCACGCTCGGCCCGCAGGCGGTCCCGAACTACGTGATCAGCATGTGCGAGTCGGTCAGCGACGTCCTCGAGGTCGCCGTCCTGCTCAAGGAGGTCGGCCTGCTCGACCCCGGCGATTCGTCGCCCGCCCACCCAGGTCCCCGCTGCCCGGTCGGCATCTCGCCGCTGTTCGAGACGATCGGCGACCTGCAGCGCGCCGCGGAGACCGTGACCGCCGTCCTCGGCCAGCCGCTCTACCGGGCCCTGCTGCGCAACCGCGGGGACGTGCAGGAGGTGATGCTCGGGTACTCCGACAGCAACAAGGACGGCGGCTACCTCGCGGCCAACTGGGCGCTGTACCGGGCCGAGCTGGCGCTGGTGGAGGTGGCCCGGCGCGAGGGCGTGCGGCTGCGGCTGTTCCACGGCCGCGGCGGCACGGTCGGCCGCGGCGGCGGCCCCAGCTACGACGCGATCCGGGCCCAGCCGCCCGGCGCGGTGGCCGGCGCGCTGCGGATCACCGAGCAGGGCGAGGTCATCGCCGCCAAGTACGCCGAGCCCGACCGCGCCCGGCGCAACCTCGAGGCGATGGTCGCGGCCACGCTGGAGGCCACCCTGCTCGACACCGAGGGCCTGGGGGACGACGCCGAGCCCGCCTACGCGCTGCTCGACGACCTCGCCGCCCGCGCCCAGCAGGCCTACCGCGCGCTGGTGCACGAGACGCCGGGCTTCGTCGAGTGGTTCCGGGCGGCCACGCCGATCGGCGAGCTGGCCGAGCTGAACATCGGCAGCCGGCCGCCGTCGCGCAAGGCCGGCGACTCGATCGCCGACCTGCGCGCCATCCCGTGGGTGTTCAGCTGGTCGCAGGCGCGGATCATGCTGCCCGGCTGGTACGGCACCGGGTCGGCCCTGGAGAGCTGGGTCGACGGCGACCCGGCCCGGCTCGCCCGGCTGCAGCAGCTGCACGAGCGCTGGCCGTGGTTGCGCACGATGCTGTCCAACATGGGCATGGTGCTGGCCAAGACCGACCTCGACCTGGCCGCCCGCTACGCCGAGCTGGTCCCCGACGAGCAGCTGCGGCACCGGGTGTTCGACCAGCTCACCGCCGAGCACGAGCGCAGCTGCCGGATGCTGCTGGCGGTCACCGGCGACGACCGGCTGCTGGCCGACAACCCCTCGCTGGCACGGTCGATCCGCAACCGCTTCCCCTATCTGGAGCCGCTGCACCACCTGCAGGTGGAGATGCTGCGCCGGCGTCGCGGGTACGCGGGGCAGGGTGGGGACGACGACGAGCTGGTCCGCCGCAACATCCAGCTGACCATCAACGGCATCGCCACGGCCCTGCGCAACAGTGGCTGAGCCGCAGCTGGAGGAGCTGGCCGACGCCGAGCCGCTGGACCTGCGGGTGGCCACCGGGTCCGCCGAGGTGCAGGCCGCGGCCCGGGCCCTCGACGTCGCGCCGGCCGCCCTGGCGACCACGCTCACCGACCCCGACCTCCGCCTGCTCGTCGACGACCGGCACGGTGTCGCCCTGCTGCGCCGCGCGTGGGCCGACGACGGGCACGCCGAGGCGGTGCTGGTCCGCCGGCGCGGCGCCCGGGTCACCCGGCCCGCCGTCCTCGCCGTCGCGTCGGCCTGGGGCTGCGAGCGGGTGCGCGACGCGGCCACCGACGAGCTGGTCGCCGTCCCCACCCCGCCGGACGACGCCCCGCTGACCGCGCGCTTCCTGCACGCCGCCGCGCTCGCCGCCACCCGGGTCGGGGTCGCCGTGGCGCTGGCCCGCGACGCCGGTCAGGACACCGTCAAGTCCGACGGGAGCCCGTCGCTGGGCGCCGACGAGGCCGCGCACCTGGCCGCCGCGCACGCGCTGCGCCCGCTCGGGGTGACCGTGCTCAGCGAGGAGCGCTCCGACCGCCCGGTCCCCGGCGACGAGCCGTGGGTGGTGCTCGACCCCCTCGACGGCACGGGCAACTTCCGCGCCGGGCTGGCGCCGTGGGCCTTCTCCGCCGCACTGGTGCAGGACGGCCGTCCGGTCGCGGGCCTGGTCGCCGACCTGTCGTCGGGCCGCCGCTGGTCCGGTGCGGTCGGGGAGGGCGCGCGGCGCGACGGGGTGCCGGTCCGGCCGCGGGACGCCGGGACGGTCGTCGCGCCCACCGCGCCGTCGGGGTCGGCCGTGGTCGTGCCGGCCAGCGCCCGCCGGGTGCGGGTGACCGGCTGCACCGCGGTCGACGTCTGCCTGGTCGCCGACGGCGCCGCCGGCGCGTGGCAGAACCTCGACCGCAGCGGCACCCACGTGCACGACGTCGCCGGCGGGCTGGCGCTGCTCGCCGCCGCCGGCGGGGTGGCCCTGGGCCCGGACGGCGAGCTCCTGCGGCTGCGGCCGGACACCGAGACGCTCATCCGGTTCGTCGCCGCGGGCACCGAGGAGCGGGCGCGGGAGCTGCTGCGCGAGCTGACCTGAGCGCAGACGACCGGACTCCGCAGCTGCCACCGGAGCCCGGTCCCTCTCTCGCCGCAGCTCAGGCGGTGAGTGCCACTGCACTCACCGCCTGAGCTGCGCGGCGTACGAAGACGGCCGGTGGGCGCACGAGGACCGTGCGGCTGCCGGGTCGTCCCACGGTCAGGTGCGGGCACGGAGCCGATCCCCGATCGGAGCGAGCCCGGTCACGCCCCCGGGGTGGTCGCCCGGGCGGCCTCCTTCACGGCGGCCAGCAGCGACTCCCACTCGTGCAGCGTCGTCCGGGCCCGGCCGCGGGTGGCACCGAGCGCGACCTCGGCGGCGTCGATCGCCCGCCAGTCCTCGAGCAGCACCGGGTCGGCGCCGTTGGCGCGCAGGGTCGCCACCAGGTCGTCGTCCCCGCCGCTACCCGGGCGGACGACGCCGGCCGCGACGTCGGCCAGCAGCGCGGCCACCGTCTCGCGGGCGTCGTGCTTGTTGGTGCCCACGACCCCGGTCGGCCCGCGCTTGATCCAGCCGGCGACGTACTCGCCGGGGGAGGGCTCCCCGTCGCGCAGCACCCGGCCCTGGTCGTTGGGGACGGTGCCGCGGCGCGCGTCGAGGGGCAGCTCGGGCAGCTCGCCGCCGCGGTAGCCGACCGAGCGGACCACCAGGTCGGCCGGCAGCACGGTCGTCTCGCCGGTGCCGGAGGCGCGGCCGTCGGCGTCGACGACGGTGCGCTCGACCTCGACGCCGGTCACCCGGTCCTCGCCGAGCAGGCGCACCGGGCGGGAGAAGAAGCGCAGGGTCACCGTCGTCCGGCCCGGCTGCGCGGTGTGCTGCGCCCACTCGTGCAGCACCGCCAGGTTGCGCGACGCCACCCGGTCGGCCGCCACGCGCTCCTCGGCGGCCGGGTCGAGCTCCAGGTCGGCCGGGTCGACCAGCACGTCGGCCTCGGCCAGCTCGCCGAGCTCGCGCAGCTCCTGGGTCGTGAAGGTGGCCTGCGCCGGGCCGCGGCGGCCCAGCACGGTGACCCGCTCGACCGGGGCGGCGGCGAGGGCGTCGAGCACGTGCTGCGGCATGTCCGTGGGCTCGAGCTCGGCCGGGGTGCGGGCCAGCACGCGGGCCACGTCGAGCGCGACGTTGCCGACCCCCACGACGACGACCGACCGGGCGCGCGCCAGTGCCGCCTCGACCGTCGCCCGGTCGGCGTCGGGGTGGCCGGTGTACCAGGCGACCAGCGCCGTGGCGGCCAGGCTGCCGGGCAGCTCCTCGCCGGGAATGGCCAGCTGCCGGTCCAGCGCGGCGCCGTAGGTGTAGATGACGGCGTCCACCGCGGCGTGCAGCTGGGAGCAGGAGAGGTCGCGGCCGATCTCAACGTTGCCGACGAAGCGCACCGCCGGGTGGTCCAGGGCCCGGTGCAGCGTGTCGCGGATCGCCCGCATCTTCGGGTGGTCGGGGGCGATGCCGTGGCGCACCAGGCCGAACGGGGTGGGCAGCCGGTCGATCAGGTCGACGGCGACCGGGACCTCCTGCTGCCGGGTGAGCGCCTCGGCGGCGTAGATGCCCGCCGGACCGGCGCCGACGACGGCCACCCGCAGCCGCGGGGGAGGGGACGGGGGACCCGGGTCTTCGTCGGCCGACACGTCACGCATCCTGTCCCGCCGGGGTGGGCAGCACCAGGCTCCGAGAACCCCGAGTCCAGGAGGCCGCCCGTGTCCGTCGTCGTCGCCGCCACCATCACCCCGCAGTCCGAGCACGCCGAGGCGGTCCGGGAGGCCGTGCTGGCCGCCGTCCCGCAGGTGCACGCGGAGGAGGGGTGCGAGCGCAACGCGCTGCACGAGGCGCGCGACGGCTCCCTCGTCATGATCGAGCAGTGGGCGAGCCCCGAGGCGCTGGCCGCGCACCGCAGGGGCGAGCCGTTCACCGAGCTGTCGCGGCAGCTGGAGGGCAAGCTGGCCGGCGCCCCGGAGCTGCAGGTGCTCAATCCCGTCCCGACAGGGGACGACGCCAAGGGCGTTCTGTAGGGCAGCTGTGGTCAAGGTCCAGGCCGCCGTCGACGTACTGGGTGAGGACCACGTCCCCGCCGTCGACCAGCGGGTCGCGCAGGCACGCGGCGCGGGCGCCGGCGATGGACCTCCCCCCGGCCAGCCAGCTGTCGAGGTGGTGCAGCGGACTGTCCTCGGGCACCACGCCGGCGATCCGCCGCCACTGGCGGCCGGTGGAGTACAGGCCGACCTCCGCGCCGGTGGCCGCGAGCCGGGCGACCATCCCCTCGAGCGCCGCGCGGTTGCGGGCGCGGGCAGGTGCCGAGCCGGTCTGCCAGGTGTTCGTCGTCTCGACGTCGAGCCACCAGGTGTGCTCCCCCGGGTCGGGGTCGACGCCGGCGGCCTCGGCGGCGGGGACGAAGAACTCCGTCACCGTGACCGCGACGCGCTCCCACCCGTACCGCCACGAGCAGGCCCGGCTGTTGGTCCCCTCGCAGCGGCCGTAGGGGGTGCGGCCGCGTGCGGGCCAGGTGGTCACCTGGTCGCGGACCTGTCCGGGGTTGGCCGTGTTGACGTAGAGCTGCAGCCGCGGCTGGGCCGCCACCGCGCCGGTGGTCTCCTCCGCCGCCCAGGCCAGCTGCTCGGCCAGGCAGGGGTTGGGCCGGGTCGCCAGCCCGCCGTTCACGCCGACGACGGCGAACGCCGGGTCGTCGGGCAGCCGGTCGCCGCACTGCGGGAAGGAGACGTCGTGGCCGACCTCGGCGTCCTCCCCCCGGTCGGCCGCCGCGGCCGGCACGCCGAGGGCCAGGCACGCCGCGGCGAGCGCGGCCACCCCGAGAGCACGCCCCCCGCCGACCATGCCCCACGATAGGTCGGGAGGAGCCTCCGGTCACCGGGTCAGACGGCCTGGCAGACCGGGCACCAGTAGAGGTTGCGGCCCACCATCACCTGGGTCTGCACCGGCGTTCCGCAGACCCGGCAGGGCAGCCCGGTGCGCCGGTACACGTAGTGCGCGTCCTCCCGTCGGACCGCTCCGCCGCGGCGGTCGCGGTGCTCCGGCCGGGTGGTGACGATCCGGCCCATCCGGACGCCGGAACGCATGAGCACGACCAGGTCGGCCCACATCGCCGCCCAGGTGTCGGCGTCGACGTCCCGGCCCGGGCGGAAGGGCGAGGCGCCGTGCCGGAAGAGGATCTCCGCGCGGTAGACGTTGCCGACCCCGGCGAGCACCGACTGGTCCATGAGCAGCGCGCCGATCGCGGTGCGGCTGCCGGCGATCCGCCGGTGGGCCACGGTGCCGTCGCTGCGCGGCCGCAGCGGGTCGGGGCCGAGGCGGTCGAGGATGCGGTCGACCTCCGGCGCGGGAAGCACCTCGCAGGCGGTGGCGCCGCGCAGGTCGGTCCACACGCCCAGGCCGTCGGGACCCTCGCCCTCCCAGCGCATCCGCAGCGCACCGCGCGGGGGCGGCGGGGTGCCCTCGCCGGAGGTGTAGGAGCCGTACAGGCCCAGGTGCACGTGCAGGGTGTCGGCGCCGAAGCAGGCGAACAGGTGCTTGCCGTGGGAGGTCACCTCGTCGAGCACCCGGCCGTCGAGCAGCGCCGCGCCGGCGGCGAAGCGGCCCTGCGGGCTGGTCACGTGCACCGGACGGCCGGCGAAGGCCAGCGTCTGGTCCCGGGCCAGCCGGTGCAGCGTGTGTCCCTCAGGCACGGGCGGCTCGGCAGGTCATGACCCCAGCTTCACCCCTGACCAGCAGCTCCGCCACGATGGGGCGGTGACCCAGGTGACACCGCAGCTGGCCCGCAGTGCCTGGGGGTTGCTGGAGACCCTCCACGTCGTCGCCTTCTTCGCCCCCGAGGTGCAGCAGGCCTACGACCGTTTCGGGGTGCCGGCGACCCGGGCCGGCTACTTCGCCGCCCGGTCGTCGGCGTTCGGCGCGGCCCACCCGGCGCTCGTGGTCGCCACCTTCTACGTCTTCTCGCCCGACCTCGTCGCCCGTGCGGTGCCGGCCGTCTGGGCGGCCGGGACGCCGGAGGAGTGGGCCACCGCCCGCAGGGACGCCGTAGGCGCGGCCCTGCACCGGGTGCTCGGCGAGCCCGACGTCGCGGAGGCGCTGGAGCTGGCCCGCGAGGCGTGTGCGGGGCTGGGTGCGGCCGGGCGGCCCCTCTACGCGGCCTGGAGCGGCGCCGACTGGCCCGCGGACCCGCTGCTGCAGCTGTGGCACGCCGGCCTGCTCGTGCGCGAGCACCGCGGCGACGGCCACGTCACCGCGCTGATGGCCGCCGGGCTGGACCCGGTGGAGGCCCTGGTCACCGGCGGGCTGGCCTCGGACAGCACCGACTTCGTGCGCACCACCCGGGGCTGGAGCGACGCGGAGTGGACGGCGGGGGAGCGGCGCTGCCGCGACCGCGGGCTGGTCGACGACGGCGGCCTCACCGACGCGGGCCGTGCCCTGCGCGCGGACGTCGAGGCGACCACCGACCGGCTGGCGGTGGCCGGCTGGGCGCACCTGGGGGCCGACGGCACGCAGCGGCTGGTCGAGCTGGTGGCACCGCTGCGCGAGCGGCTGTTCGACTCCGGCCTGCTGCCGGACTGGATCCGCTCCCGCGGCTGATCAGCGCTCGCGCACCCGCTCGTAGCGCTCCAGCGCCACCCGGCGCTCCTCGGCGTGGTCGACGACCGGCAGCGGGTAGCCGTCGGGGACGCCGTCCGGTGCCGACCAGGGCTCGTGCACGTACCGCGCCGGGACGTCGCGCAGCTCGGGCACCCAGCGGCGCACGTAGTCGCCGTCCGGGTCGAACTCCTTGCCCTGCCGGGTGGGGTTGAAGACCCGGTAGTACGGCGAGGCGTCGGTGCCCGTTCCGGCGACCCACTGCCAGCCGTGGTTGTTGCTGGCCAGGTCGCCGTCGACGAGGTGCTGCATGAAGTGCCGGGCACCGCGCCGCCAGTCGACGTGCAGGTCCTTGACGAGGAACGACGCGACGATCATCCGGACGCGGTTGTGCACGTAGGCCTC
>DATIMX010000281.1:0-5995 GCA_035474935.1 Geodermatophilus sp.
TGACGGCGATCCGCTCGGCGGCGTCCTCGGCGACGTAGCGGTCGGTCGCCACGACCATGACGACCGGCTCGCCGACGTGATTGACCTCGCCGTTGGCCAGCGGGTAGCCGGTGCGCGGCGCGGTCAGCTGCGGGTGGGGGATGAGCACGGGCAGCGGCTCGGCGAGTGGGCCGGTGAGGTCCTCGTAGGTGTAGATGGCGACCAGGCCCTCGACGTCGAGGGCGGCGTCCACGTCGACGTCGACGATGCGGGCGTGCGCGTGCGGGCTGCGCACGAAGGCGGCGGCCAGCGCGCCGGCGCCGATGTCGTCGAGGTAGCGGCCCCTGCCGGTGATGAGCCGGGCGTCCTCCCGCCGGCGGACCGGCTCCCCGAACAGCTTCGTGGTCATCCGGCGTCCTTCATCGTGGCGGCCGCGTGCCGCACGGCCTTCTTGATGTTGGCGTAGCCGGTGCACCGGCAGAGGTTGCCGCCGACCAGGTCGTCGACCTCCTCCTCGGTGATCTCCTCGGCCGCGTCCCGCGCCTCGAGCCCGGCGGCGATCGTGACGAGGAAGCCCGGCGTGCAGAAGCCGCACTGCAGGGCGTGGCACTCGCGGAACGCCTCCTGGACCGGGTGCAGCACCTGCCCGCCCTGGTGGTCCTCGCGGGCCAGCCCCTCGACCGTGGTGACCGAGGCACCGTCCACCTGCACGGCGAGCACCAGGCAGGAGCGCACCGGAGCGCCGTCCACCAGCACCGTGCAGGCCCCGCAGACGCCGTGCTCGCAGCCGACGTGCGTGCCGGTCAGCCCGAGGTCGTGCCGCAGGGCGTCGGACAGCAGCCGCCGCACCGGCACGGTGGCTTCACGTGGAACACCGTTCACGGTCAGCCGGATGGTCCGTTCGGTGTCGACGCTGATCATGGCGTCCTCCCGGCACTCATGGCTCGGTTCCGGACTCGCTCCGCTCCTCGGTCGCCGGCGCTCCCTGCGATGCTCACTCGCCCGTCACCTTCGCGGCAGCTTCGGCACCCGCCGAAGCCAGCGTGCGTTCGGTCAGCACGCCGACCAGCAGTCGGCGGTAGTCGGCGCTGGCGTGCAGGTCGCCGCCCGGGTCGACCAGTGTGCGGGCGAGCGCGCCGGCGGCGGTCCAGTCGGCCTTCTCCACCGGGGCGCCGGCGACGGCGTCGGTGAGGTCGTGCACCTCGGGGGTCAGGCCCACCGACACGTAGGAGGCGCGGACGGCGGCGACGCGGCGGTCCCCGTCGAGGCTGACGACGACGCCCGCGCCGCACACCGCGTAGTCGCCCTTGCGGCGGGCCACCTCGGCGAAGGCGGTGCCCGAGCGCGGCGGCAGCGCCGGGAAGAACGCCGACGTGATGACCGCGGCCGACGCCAACGACGTCTCCAGCGGGCCGACGAACAGGTCGCGCCAGTCGACGCTGCGCTCGCCGGAGGGCTCAGCGACGGTCACCGAGCCGCCGGTCAGCGCGAGCACCGACGTCATCTCACCCGAGGGGTCGGCGTGCGCGATCGAGCCCACCGTCGTCCCCCGGTTCCGGATCGCCGGGTGCGCCACGTTCGCCGTCGCCCGGGCCAGCAGCGGCTGCACCCGGGCGGCACCGTCGTGCGCCAGCAGCCCTGCGTGCCGGACGAGCGCCCCGACCCGCACGCCGTCCGCCGTGACCTCGACGGCGTCGAGGCCGGACACCCGGTTGAGGTCCACCAGCGTGGCCGGCGCCGCGAGCCGCATGGACAGCAGCGGGAGCAGCGACTGCCCGCCGGCGAGCACCTTGGCACCCTCCACGGCGGCGAGGACCTCCAGGGCCTCGGGCACCGAGCGCGGGTCGGCGTACCGGAAGGGGGCGGGTTTCACCGGGAGCGGGTCTCCCCGGGGGTTGCCGAGCCGGTCACGCCCGGACGGCCGACCTCGTCGACCGACGAGGGGTCGGCGCCGTAGTCGTGCGCACCCGTGTGGCCCAGCGCGGGGCCGGTGCCGCCGACGAACTCGCGCTCGGCCTCCAGCGCGGCCTTCATCTCCGCCGGCGCGAGGGCCCGGGCGGTGTGCCAGCCGACGACCGCCACGATCGAGCCCAGCGCGATGCCGCCGAGGGAGAAGGACTCGGAGAAGACCAGCTGGACGTCGCCGATCGCGATGATGATGCCCGCGGCGAGCGGTACCAGGTTGATCGGGTTGGCGAAGTCGACCCGGTTCTCCTTCCAGATCTTGGCGCCGAGCAGGCCGATCATCCCGTAGAGGACGACGGTGATCCCCCCGAGCACGCCACCCGGGACGATGGTGATCAGCGCGCCGAACTTCGGGCAGAGGCCCAGCAGGATCGCCACGATGGCCGCCACGTAGTACGCCGCCGTCGAGTACACGCGGGTGGCGGCCATGACGCCGATGTTCTCCGCGTAGGTCGTCGTCGGGGAGCCGCCGACCGAGGTGGCGACGACGGTCGCGACGCCGTCGGCCGCGATGGCCCGGCCCATGTACGGGTCGAGGTTGCGCTTGGTCATCTCGGCGACCGCCTTGACGTGCCCGGTGTTCTCCGCGATCAGCGCGATGACCGCCGGCAGCACGAGCAGGCTGAAGTTGAGCGAGAAGGACGGCGCGATGAAGTCGGGCAGCCCGAACCAGGGCGCGTCGGCGACCGAGCTGAAGTTGATCCGGTCGTGGGTGGTCACCGTGCCGGTGCCGTCGGGCGAGGTGATCGGGCCGACGGTCGCGTCGAGCAGGACCGACAGCAGGTAGCCGAAGACCAGGCCGAGCAGGATGGAGATGCGGGCCCAGAAGCCGCGCAGCAGCAGCGAGGCGACGATGACGAACGCCATCGTCGCCAGCGCCACCCACTGGTCCTGCGGCCAGTAGATGCCGGCCACGACCGGGGCCAGGTTGAAGCCGATCAGCAGCACCACCGCGCCGGTCACCGCCGGCGGCAGGACCGCGTGCAGGAAGCGGACGCCGGCGACGTGGATGAGCACGCCGACCAGGGCCAGCACCACGCCGGAGACGAGAATGGCGCCGACGACGTCGGAGGAGTCCCCGCCCGACGCGCGGACCGCCACCACGCCCCCGACGAACGAGGCGCTGGTGCCGAGGTAGCTCGGCACCTTCCCGTTGACGATGAGCAGGAAGATGATCGTCGCGATCCCGCTCATCATGATCGCCAGGTTCGGGTCGAGCCCCATGACGATCGGGAAGACGAAGGTCGCGCCGAACATCGCGACGACGTGCTGCGCGCCGATGCCGATCGTCCGCGGCCAGGACAGTCGTTCGTCCGGAGCCACCGCCTCGCCGAGCGGCGGGGTCTTCCCGTCCCCGTAGAGCTTCCAGCCGAACGCCATGACCGCCTCCTCGACCTGCTCCTAGGACCTGGCCGGCGCCGCGCGACGGCGGTTGCCGGCACCAGGGGGCGTCAATGTGACACGCCCGGCTGACAGGGCGGAAGTACCTCAGTGCTAAATCGTCGTTGCACCGATGTCTCACCGCTGAGAGACCTGCCGGTACGGTCGGCGAGGTGACCGCACCCCCCGTCCGCCACGTCTCCCTGCGCAGCGGCGTGTACGCCGACTCGGTCCGGCTGATGCAGGTCAGCCGGGACGTCGGCGCCCGGGAGGGCGTCACCGCGGTGCTCGTCGCGATGGCCACGCCGCTCAACCTGGAGCTCGCCGGGGGCATGGGCCTGGCCCCCGAGGGGACCGCCTCGGCCGACCAGCTGCTCGTCGGTGTCGCCGCCGTGGACGACGACGCGCTGGGCGCCGCGGTCGCCGCCGTCGACGCCGCGCTGGCCGCCCGCGAGCGCGCCGCCGGCCCCGCGCAGACCGTGCCGCTGCGCACGATCGGCGCGGGCCTCTCCGCTCTGGACGGCGACGGCCCGGCGCTCGCCGTGGTGAGCGTCCCGGGCGCGTACGCCGTCCTCGAGGCCGCCGACGCGATCACCGCCGGTCGCAGCGTGCTGGTCTTCTCCGACGGCGTCCCGGTCGAGTCCGAGGTCGCGCTCAAGCGGGCCGCGCACGACGCCGGCGTGCTGGTCATGGGCCCCGACTGCGGGACGGCGATCGTCTCCGGCCTCGCCCTCGGGTTCGCCAACGTCGTGCGCCGCGGGCCGGTCGGCCTGGTCGCCGCGTCCGGCACCGGCGCCCAGCAGGTGTCCTGCCTGCTGGACACGGCCGGCGTCGGGGTCTCGCACGTGCTCGGTGTCGGAGGCCGCGACCTGTCCGAGGCGGTCGGCGGGCTGGCCACCCTGGACGCGCTGGCGCTGCTCGACGCCGACCCCGCCACCGAGCGCGTGCTGCTCGTCTCCAAGCCCCCGGCGCCGTCGGTGGCCTCGGCGGTGGCGGAGGCCGCCGCGGAACTGTCCGTGCCGGTCCGCTCGGCCGCGCTGTCGCCGGAGGACCCCGACCTGACCGCCGCCGTCGAGGGGTTGCTGGCGGACATGGGCGTCGCGGTGCCGGAGTGGCCGTCCCGTGGCGTGTCCCGCCCCGCCGCGCCGGGCGCCGTCCTCAAGGGGTTCTACGCCGGCGGCACGCTCGCCGACGAGGCGATGCTGCTCGCCGCGCCGGTGCTCGGCGACGTCCGGTCCAACACCCCACTGCGCCCCGAGCTCGGCCTCGGGACGGACCTGTCCGCCTCCGGCTCCGTGGTGATCGACTTCGGGGACGACGCGCTCACCGCCGGCCGGGCGCACCCGATGATCGACCCGACGCTGCGGCTCGAGGCGCTGGCCCGGGTGGCGGCGTCGGGCGAGCCCGCGGTCGTGCTGATGGACGTCGTCCTCGGCCACGGCGCCGACCCCGACCCGGCCGCCACGCTCGCCCCGGCGCTGCGGGCGGCCGGCCTGCCCGCCGTCGTCGCGCTGGTCGGCACCGAGGCCGACCCGCAGGGCTGGTCCCGCCAGGCCGACGCGCTCGCCGCGGCCGGCGCGGCCGTCCACGCCTCCAACGCGCAGGCCACCCGGCACGCGCTCGACCTGCTGGGAGCCGCGCGATGACCCTGCCGTCGATGGACCTGCTCTCCGGGACGCCGGCGGTCGTCGCCGCGGGCGTCGACGTCTTCTCCGCCGCACTGCGCGCCCAGGGTGCCGACGTCCAGGATGTCGACTGGCGCCCGCCCGGCTTCGGCGACCCGGCCGACCTGGCCACCCTCGCGCTCGACCGGCGCCGGGCCGCGGCCAACCGGACCGCCGTCGAGCGGGTGATGGCCGCCGGCTCTCACCTGGTCGACGTCCGCCCGGCGCGCGACGTGCTCGGCCTCGGAGACCGCACGCTGCTGCACGCCGGTCCGCCGATCGGGTGGGACGACGCGAGCGGTCCGCTGCGCGGCGCGCTGATCGGTGCCTGCCTCTTCGAGGGCTGGGGCTCCAGCGTCGAGGACGCCGAGCGGCTGCTGTCCTCCGGCGGGGTCGCGCTCGACCCGTGCCACCACCGCCGGGCGGTCGGCCCGATGGCGGGAGTGACCTCGCCGTCCATGTGGACGTGGGTCCTGGAGGACCCGGTCACCGGCGGCCAGGCGTTCTGCAACCTCAACGAGGGCCTGGGCAAGGTGCTGCGGATGGGCGCCTACGGCGACGAGGTGCTCACCCGGCTCGCCTGGATGCGCGACGTCCTCGGGCCGGTGCTGCAGGCCGCCGTCCGATCGATGGCCGAGCCGCTGGACGTCAAGGCGGTGCTCGCCCAGATGCTGCAGATGGGCGACGAGGGGCACAACCGCAACCGCGCCGGCTCGCTGATGACCCTGCGCGAGCTCTCGCCGGCGATCGTGGAGGTGGACGCGCCGTCGTCCGACGTCGCCGCGGTGCTGCGGTTCATCGGCGGCAACGAGCACTTCTTCCTCAACCTGGGCATGCCGACGGCGAAGCTCGCCATGGACGCGGCCAGGGACGTGCCCGGCTCGACGATGGTGACCGTGATGTCCCGCAACGGGACCGAGTTCGGCATCCGGACCGCCGGCACCGGCGACCGCTGGTTCACCGGCCCGGCCAACACCCCGGTCGGCCTGTTCCTCGGCGACTACGGC
>DATIMX010000282.1:0-4136 GCA_035474935.1 Geodermatophilus sp.
GGAGACGGTGTTCTTCGCCGTATGACGCTGCTCTCCGGGACCTTCGCCCGCGGCGGGGCCGCGGCCGCCGTCTCCGACGACGCCTGGTTCCGGGCGCTGCTCGCCGTCGAGGCCGCACTGGCCCGCGCCGCGGCGCGCACCGGGCTGGTGCCCACCACCGCGGCCGACGCGGTCACCGCCGCCTGCGCGCACCCCGAGCGGCTGGACCTGGCGACCGTGGTGGCCCGGGCGGCGGACGCCGGCAACCCGGTGCCACCGCTGGTGCGGGTGCTGCAGGACGCGGTCGGCGAGCGCGATGCCGTCGCCGTCCACGTCGGAGCCACCAGCCAGGACGTGCTCGACACCGCGCTGCTGCTGATGGCGCGGAACGCGATCGCCGCGGTCGACGCCGACCTGGCCGCGGCCGCGGAGACCGTCGCGGGGCTCGCTCGCACCCACCGGGACGACGTCCTGGCCGGCCGCACGCTCATGCAGCAGGCGCTGCCCACGACCTTCGGGCTCAAGGCCGCCGGCTGGCTGGCCGGGCTGGACGGCGCCCGGCTGCGGCTGGCCGAGGTGGTCGCCGAGCTGCCGGTGCAGTACGGCGGCGCGGTCGGCACGCTGGCCGCCAGCGGTGGGGCCGGCGTCGCGCTGCGGGCGGCGCTGGCCGAGGAGCTGCAGCTGACGAGCACCGCCGTCCCGTGGTTCACCGTCCGGCTGCCGGTCGCCGACCTGGCCGGGGCACTGGGCGCGGCCGCGGGCGTGGTCGCCACGGTGGCCGTCGACGTCGTGCTGCTCGCCCAGACCGAGGTCGCGGAGGTCGCCGAGGTGGGCGAGGGGCGGGGCGGGTCGTCGGCGATGCCGCACAAGCGCAACCCGGTCGCCGCCATCTCCGCCCGGGCCTGCGCCCGCCGTGCGCCGGGGTTGGTCGCCACGCTGCTGTCGGCGATGGAGCAGGAGCACGAGCGGGCCGCCGGCGCCTGGCACAGCGAGTGGCCGACGCTCACCGAGCTGCTGACCACCGTCGGATCGGCGGCGTCGTGGCTGACCGAGAGCCTGCGGGGGCTGCGCCCGGACCCCGCGCGCATGGCCGCCACCGCCGCGGCCGCGGCCGAAGGTCCGCTGGCCGGCGCGCTCGCCGAGGCGCTGACACCCACCCTCGGCAAGGGTGCGGCGCACGACGCCGCGGCCGCCGCCGTCCGCGACGCCCGCGACAGCGGCCGGCCGCTGGCCGAGGTCGTCGCCGCCCGCACCGACGTCGACGTGCGTGCGGTGCTCGCGGCCGGTACACCCGACGTCGGCGAGGCCGGCGCCCAGGTGGACGCCGCGCTCGCCGAGCACGCCGCACTCACGGAGGGACGCCCATGACAGCCGTCGAGGTCTCGTACACCGAGGACGGGCCGGCCGACGCGCCGGTCGTCGTCCTGTCCAACTCGCTCGGGGCCACCCGCGGCATGTGGGACCCGCAGGTGCCCGCGCTGGCCGAGCGCTACCGGGTGGTCACCTACGACACCCGCGGCCACGGCGAGTCGCCGTCCCCCGCGGGGCCCTACTCCCTCGACGACCTGGTGGACGACGTGCTCGCGTTGCTCGACCGGCTCGGCGTGCGGCGGGCCCACGTCGCCGGGCTGTCCCTGGGCGGGATGATGGCGCTGCGGCTGGCCGCCCGCGAGCCCGCGCGGGTGGACCGGTTGGTCGCCCTGGCCACGTCGGCCAAGCCCGATCCGCAGGGCTTCCTCGACCGGGCCGCGGCGGCCCGCTCCGGCGGGACCGCGCCGCTGGCACCGACGGTGGTGAGCCGGTGGCTGACGCCGGCGTACGCCGCCAAGCACCCCGACCTGGTGGCGCGGCTCGAGGCGATGATCGTCGCGGCCGACGACGAGGGCTACGCGCTGTGCTGCGAGGTGGTGGCAGCGGTGGACCTGCGGGAGGACCTGGGGCTGATCACCGCCCCGACGCTGGTCGTGTCGGGCGCCGAGGACCCCGCGCTGCCGCCGCCGCACCAGCAGGCGATCGCCGAGGGCATCGCCGGCGCCTCGCTGGTGTCGGTGAGCCCGGGCGCGCACCTGCCCAACCTCGAGCAGCCGCTGGAGGTCACCGGTGCGCTGCTGGGGCACTTCGACGCGGCGGGCGGCCACGCATGAACGAGCTGCCCGACACCGACGACGCTCGCCGGGCTCTGCACCCCAGCACGGACGACGAGCGCCGCGCTGCCGGCATGCGCACTCGGCGCGAGGTGCTCGGCGACGCCTGGGTCGACCGGGCCGTCGCGAACACCACGCCGTTCACCGCCGACTTCCAGGACTTCATCACCCGGGTGGCCTGGGGCGACGTGTGGCAGCGCCCCGGCCTGGCCCGCCGCGACCGCAGCCTCATGACGCTGTCGATCACCATCGCGCTGCGCCACTGGGACGAGTTCGCGCTGCACGTGCGGGCGGCCAAGAACAACGGCCTGTCCGACGAGGAGATCGCCGAGGTGATCCAGCATGCCGCCGTGTACGCCGGCGTGCCCGCGGCCAACCACGCGTTCAAGGTCGCCGCGCCGATCCTGGCGGAGCTGCGCGGCGACGGCTGACCGTCCCGTGGCCGGCCTCCCTGCAGGGACCCGCCACGAGCTTGCGAGTGGTGGGGGCAGGGGGTCCTTCTTCAGGCCGGGCGGCCGCGGCCTTCCCGCAGCAGCCGGACCAGCGCGTTGGTGGAGGAGTCGGAGTCGTACTCCGGCGCTGTCTCGCTCTGCAGCTTCGGCGCCAGCTGGCTGGCCATGACCTTGCCCAGCTCCACGCCCCACTGGTCGAACGAGTTGATGCCCCAGACGACGCCCTGGGTGAAGACCCGGTGCTCGTAGGCGGCGACCAGCTGACCGAGCACCGACGGCGTCAGCTTGGGCGCGACGATCGCGTTGGACGGGTGGTTGCCCGGCATGACCTTGTGCGGGACGACGTCCGGCGCCGTCCCCTCCGCGGCGACCTCCTCGGCCGTGCGGCCGAAGGCCAGCGCGCGGGGCTGGGCGAGGAAGTTGGCCAGGAACAGGTCGTGCATGCCGTCGAGGTCGTGGTTCGGCTGGGCGAAGGCGAGGAAGTCGGCCGGCACCAGCACCGTGCCCTGGTGCAGCAGCTGGTAGAAGGCGTGCTGGCCGTTGGTGCCCGGCTCGCCCCACACGATCTCCCCGGTGGCGACGTCGACCGGTGAGCCGTCGAGAGTGACCGACTTGCCGTTGGACTCCATGCACAGCTGCTGCAGGTAGGCCGGGAAGCGCGCCAGGTACTGCGAGTAGGGGAGCACCGCCTGGCTCTGCGCGCCGAAGAAGTCGACGTACCAGACCGAGATCAGACCCAGCAGCGCCGGCAGGTTCTCCTCGTACGGCGCGGTGCGGAAGTGCTCGTCGACGGTGTGGAAGCCGTCGAGCATCTCCCGGTACTGCTCCGGCCCGATGGCCACCATGAGCGAGAGGCCGATCGCCGAGGTGAACGAGTACCGGCCGCCGACCCAGTCCCAGAAGCCGAACATGTTCTGGGTGTCGATGCCGAACTCGGCGACCTTCTCGGCGTTGGTGGAGACGGCGACGAAGTGCTTGGCGACCGCCTTCTCGTCGCCGCCGAGCCCCTCGACCAGCCAGCGGCGGGCCTCCTTGGCGTTGGTCAGCGTCTCCTGGGTGGTGAAGGTCTTCGACGCGACGATGAACAGCGTGGTCGCCGGGTCGAGGTCACGGGTCGCCTCGGCCAGGTCGGTCGGGTCGATGTTGGAGACGAACCGGAAGGCCAGCGACCGGTCGGAGTGGTCGCGCAGCGCCAGGTAGGCCATGGCGGGCCCGAGGTCCGAGCCGCCGATGCCGATGTTCACCACGGTCCGGATCCGCTCGCCGGTGTGCCCGGTCCACGCCCCGCTGCGCACCCGGTCGGCGAAATCGGCCATCCGGCCGAGGACCTCGTGCACCTCGGCGTTGACGTCGTGCCCGTCGACGACGAGGCCGCTGGTGCGCGGGTCGCGCAGCGCCACGTGCAGGACGGCGCGGTCCTCGGTGGCGTTGATGTGCTCGCCGCGGAACATCGCCTCGGTGCGCTCGCGCAGGCCCACCCGCTCGGCCAGCGCCGCGAGCAGCCGCACCGTCTCGCGGGTCAGCCGGTTCTTGGAGTAGTCCAGGTACAGGTCGCCGGCGG
>DATIMX010000283.1:0-3021 GCA_035474935.1 Geodermatophilus sp.
AGGCCGCCCGCCTCGTCGATCGCCTGTTGCAGCGCGGACCACCACGCATCGGGATGCACTTCCGTGCCGTCCGGATGACTCGCGCGGCCTTGCCGGACCAGTTTTCCGGTGTCGGCGTCGCGAATCATGACTTTGCAGGACTGGGTGGAGGAGTCGATCCCGGCAACGAGGCTCATGGTCACATCATCTCCCCGAAGGTCAGCGGGCGCGCAGCACGTGGTCGATCGCCAGCTGGTGCAGTTTGACGAATCCGTAACCCTGAGCTCCGGCCGTGTCGACGTCGAAGTCCTCCCACGCGCTGCGGTCGTTGAGCAGGTCGGCGTACGTCTCGCCGGGGTTGAGGGTGGGCACCGACAGCTCGGGCACCTTGGCCGCGGCCAGCGCCTCCTGCACCACCGGGTCGGCCCGGAACGCCTTCGCCCGCTCCTTGAGCAGCAGATACATCCGCATGTTGGCCTTGGCCGACTCCCAGACGCCGGTCATGTCCTCGGTGCGCGAGGGCTTGTAGTCGAAGTGCCGGGGGCCGTCGTAGGCCGGCCCGCCGTTCGGGCCGCCGTGCTCCAGCAGGTCGACGGTGCCGAAGGCGGAGAGCAGGTCGCCGTGGCCGAAGACCAGGTCCTGGTCGTACTTGGGCCCGTGCTGGCCGTTGAGGTCGATGTGGAACAACTTCCCCTGCCACAGCGCCTGGGCGATGCCGTGCGTGTAGTTGAGGTTGGCCATCTGCTCGTGGCCGACCTCGGGGTTCAGCCCGACCATGTCGGCGTGCTGGAGGGTGGAGATGAAGCCGAGCGCGTGCCCGATGGTGGGCAGGAAGATGTCGCCGCGCGGCTCGTTGGGCTTGGGCTCGAGGGCGAAGCGCAGGCCGTGGCCGCGGTCCTCGGAGTACTGGGCCAGCGTGTCGATGCCCTCGCGGTAGCGGTCCAGCGCGGCCTTGAGGTCCTTGGCGGAGTCGACCTCGGCGCCCTCGCGGCCGCCCCACAGCACGTAGGTCTGCGCACCCAGCTCGGCGGCCAGATCCATGTTGCGCATGACCTTGCGCAGGGCGTAGCGGCGGATGTCGCGGTCGTTGTTGGTGAGGCCGCCCTCCTTGAACACCGGGTGGGTGAACAGGTTGGTCGTCGCCATCGGGACGACGAGGCCGGTCTCCTCCAGCGCCGCGCGGAACCTCTTGACGTGGTTCTCCCGCGCGGCGTCGTCGCTGCCGAACGGGATGAGGTCGTCGTCGTGGAAGGTGACGCCGTAGGCGCCGAGCTCGGCCAGGCGGTGCACGCTCTCCACCGGGTCCAGCGCCGGGCGGGTCGCGTCCCCGAACGGGTCGCGGGCCGGCCAGCCGACCGTCCAGAGGCCGAAGGTGAACCGGTCGTCCTTCGTGGGCTGCGGCGCGCTCATGCGATCTCCCTCGATCGGGTTTTGTTCTTCCGTAGAACATAAGGGAGGTGCGCCGCTAATCTCAAGGGGTGCGGACGGTGGGACAGACGGGGGCACGGCAGTCGACGTTGCGCAGCTCCAACCTGGCCCTCGTGCTGCGCACCGTGTGCGCCGCCGACGGGCCGCTGTCGCGTGCCGACGTCGCCGCCCGCACGGGAACGACGCGGGCGACCGCCGCCCGGCTGGTCGACGAGCTGGTCGCCGGCGGGCTGCTCGACGAGGGCGAGCGACTGGCCCTCCCCCGGCGGGGCCGCCCCGCGACGCCGCTGCTGCCGGGCGCCCGGATCGGCGCCCTGGGCCTGCAGGTGGACGCCGGGCTGCTCGCCGCGCACGTGCTCGACCTGCGCGGCCGGACCGTCGCCGAGCACGTCGAGGACGCCGACCTGGTCGGCAGCGACCCGGCGCGCACGCTGGCTCGGCTGGGCGCGCTCACCACGGCGCTGCTGGACCGGCCGGCCGGGGAGCTGCGGCTCGCGGGGGCCGGGCTCGCGCTGCCCGGACTGGTGGACGGCGCGGTGCTGCTGCGCGCGCCGAACCTCGGCTGGTCCGACGTCCCCGCCGTCGACCTGCTGGCCGCACACCTGCCCGGCGGGCTGCGTCCGGTGCTGGGCAACGAGGCCGACCTGGCCGCGCGCACCGTGGCCGAGGCCGCGCCGGGACGCCCCGGCCCGCTGCGCGACTTCCTCTACGTCTCCGGGCAGATCGGCATCGGCGGCGCCGCCGTCCTCGGCGGGCGGGTGCTGACCGGCAGCGCGGGCTGGGCCGGTGAGGTGGGGCACGTGTGCGTGGACCCCGACGGGCCGACGTGCCGCTGCGGATCGACCGGCTGCCTGGAGCAGTACGCCGGGCGGCACGCGTTGCTCGCCGCCGCCGGGCTGCCGCGGGACACCCCGCCGGCGGAGGTCGTCGCCCGCGCCGGGGAGGCCGACGTGCAGCGCGCCCTGGACGCCGCGGCCCGCGCGCTCGGCGTGGCGCTGGCCGGCGTGCTCAACGTGCTCGACCTGCCGGCCGTGGTCCTCGGGGGTCACCTGGCCGCGCTGGCCGAGCCGCTGCGCCCCCCACTGGAGGAGCTGCTGGGCCGGCGGGTGCTGTCGGCGCGCTGGCGCCGTCCGGTGGTCGCGGCCGTCACCGGGCCGCCGGCCGCGGGCGCGACCGGTGCGGCGCTGCGGGCGCTGGACGGCGTGCTCGCCGACCCGGTGCGCTGGGCCCTCTAGAGACCCACGGCCTCCTCGAGGGCGCCGACCTCGGCGCGGGTGAGCCGGCGGATCGACCCGCTGCGCATGCGCTCGAGCTTGACCGGGCCGACGGCGGTGCGGGTCAGCCGCGACACCGGCAGCCCGACGTGCGCCAGCAGCCGCCGCACGATGTGCTTGCGCCCCTCGTGCAGCACCACCTCGACGACCGACTGGCCGGCGTGGGTGTCGACGACGCGGAAGGAGTCGACCTTCACCGGGCCGTCCTCGAGCTCCACGCCGGCGCGCAGCCGGCGGGCCAGGTCGCGCGGGATCGAGCCCGACACCTGCGCCAGGTAGGTCTTGCGCACCTCGTAGGAGGGGTGCGCCAGCCGGTGGGCCAGCTCGCCGTCGTTGGTGA
>DATIMX010000284.1:0-1877 GCA_035474935.1 Geodermatophilus sp.
CGGTAGCCGGTGGCCGTCTCGCCGCCGATGTCGACGACGACGACGTCCCCCTCCTCCACCACCCGGCCGGAGAGCTCGTGGTGCGGGCTGGCGCCGTTGGGCCCGGACCCGACGATGGTGAAGTCCACCGACACGTGTCCCTCGGCGAGGATCGCCGCGGCGATGTCGGCGCCCACCTCGGCCTCGGTGCGCCCGACCCGCAGCCACTCCCCCATCCGGGCGTGCACCCGGTCGATGGCCGCGCCGGCGGTGGCGAGCTCGGCGACCTCGGCCGGCGTCTTCACCATCCGCAGCCGGTCGACGACCGGGCTCGCCAGCTCCAGCGCCGCCCCGGGTAGGGCGCCCGCGACGCCCAGCGCGTGCAGCGCCCAGGTGCGGTCGCCCACGGCCACCCGCGCCGGCGCGACACCCAGCCGGGCGGTGGCGGTGCGGCCCAGCAGCGCGAAGGGGTCGTCGGTCTCGTCCCAGGCCAGCACCTCCAGGCCCAGGCCGCCGGCCGGGCTGGCGCCGACCATCGGCGCCTCCAGCCGGGGGACGACGAGGAACGGCTCGCCCCGCCGCGGCACCGCCAGCGCGGTGAGCCGCTCCATCGCGTGGGCGGAGTAGCCGCAGAGGTAGCGCAGGTCCGAGCCCGGGGTGACGACGAGCAGGTCGACCCCGGTCTCCGCGGCGACCTGCCGCGCGGCGAGCACGCGGTCGATGGTCACCAGCGGCGCGACGACGGTCGGAGCGTCGGTCGGAGAGGGCACGATCGGAGCCTAACCAGGCGGTACGTCGCGCACCCCACGCCGTTACCGTCCCGAGTCGTGACGACGATGCTGCTCGACGCCGCCTCCCTCTACTTCCGGGCGTTCTACGGGGTGCCGACCAGCGTCACCTCACCCGACGGGCGCCCGGTCAACGCGGTCCGCGGCTTCCTGGACATGACCGCCCGGCTGGTCACCGCCCACGCCCCCGACCGGCTCGTCGCCTGCTGGGACGACGACTGGCGCCCGGCCTTCCGCGTGCAGGCGCTGCCCTCCTACAAGGCGCACCGGCTCTCCCCCGACGGCGGCGAGGAGACCCCCGCGGAGCTCGGCCCGCAGGTGCCGGTGCTGGTGGAGGTGCTCGCCGCGGCCGGGCTGGCGCGGGTCGGCGCACCCGGCTACGAGGCCGACGACGTCATCGGCACGCTGGCCACCCGCGCCCGCGGCCCGGTCGACGTCGTCACCGGCGACCGCGACCTGTTCCAGCTGGTCGACGACGAGCGCGGGGTGCGCGTCCTCTACACCGCCCGCGGCATCACCGACCTCGAGCTGGTCGACGAGGCGGCGGTGACCGCGAAGTACGGCATCCCGGGGCGGGCCTACGCCGACTTCGCGGTGCTGCGCGGCGACCCCAGCGACGGGCTGCCCGGGGTGGCCGGCATCGGCGCGAAGACCGCGGCGGCGCTGATCACCGAGTTCGGCGACCTGGCCGGCATCCGGGAGGCCGCCGCGCGGACCGTCGTCCCGAGGCCGCCGCTCACCGCCGCCGTCCTCAAGAAGCTGCACGCCGGCGCGGACTACCTCGACGCCGCCCCGGTGGTCGTGGCCGTCGCCCGCGACATCGACCTGCCCGCGGTGGAGGGCATGCTCCCCCGCCGTCCGGCCGACCCCGACGCGCTGGTGGCACTGGCCGCCGCGCACGGCATCGAGTCCTCGCTGCGGCGGCTCGGTGCGGCGCTGGGCTGGCCGGAGGACGCGCTCCGCTGAGCCCTCAGACCTCTTCCCAGGTGTAGGAGGCGTCGGTCTCGTCGGTGATGACGATGCGGAGGGTGACCTCCTCGCCGTCGGCCGTGGTGCCGGTGCACTCGTAGTCGGCACCCTGCTCGACCTGCATCTCGTCGTCGCAGGTCA
>DATIMX010000285.1:0-3305 GCA_035474935.1 Geodermatophilus sp.
CGCTCGCGGAGTTCCTCCCGCCCGGCCCGGGTCGACACCGTGGTGTGCACGGCGTGGGTCAGGACGGCGGTGTCCCCGAGGACCTGGACGACCGTGCCGGAGGTCTCGCAGCCGAGCACCCGGAAGCCGTCCTCCCGGACCCACGAGGTCCACTCCCGCCGGTACTCCTCGCGGGAGGCCAGGAGCCGGCCGGTGGTGTGGAACAGGAAGGTGGCGTCCTCGCGGAAGCAGGCGAGGTACCGGTCCAGGTCGCTGCTCCCGAAGGCGGCCACGAGGGCGGCGGCCGCCTGGCGTACCTCGTCGGCGGGCTCGCTCACCGGTCGGCCGGCTCCGCGGCGGCCGGGACGGGAGAGCGGCGGTCGGCGCGGTGCACCGACGCACGGGGGTCGTCGGTCACCGGCGGCGCCTCGGCGTCCTCGGCGGGCACCAGCCGGGGGCCCGCCGGGCCGAAGGCGTACCGGGGCTCGGGGAAGGCGAACAGCAGCGCCAGGTAGACCACCGCGGCGAGGCCGAGGGACACCGGCAGGCTGACGTCCACCCCGCCGGCCGCGTTGCGCAGCGGGCCCTCGATCAGCGGCGGGTAGTTGGCGAACAGCAGGCCGACGATGGCGGCCGGGATCCAGGCCACCATCCCGCGCCAGTTCACGCCGCCGGCGAACCAGTAGCGGCCACCCAGCCGGCCCTGGTTGAAGACCTGGACGTCCGCGGGCGCGTAGTGCCCGCGACGCACCCAGTAGCCGATCATCATGATCACCATCCACGGCGTGGTGCAGATGACGATGGCGCCGATGAAGGCGTTGACGCTGGACAGCAGGTCGAAGACCAGCCGCCCGACCAGGATGAAGACGAACGACAGCGTGCCGATGAACAGCGACGCCTGCACCCGGTTGAGGCGGGGGAAGACCGAGGAGAAGTCCAGCCCCGTGCCGTACAGCGAGGTGACGCCGGTCGACATCCCGCCGAGGAAGGCCACCACCATGAGCAGGACGGCGTACCAGAGCGGCGAGACCTGGATCAGTGCGAAGACGTAGTCGGCCTCGCCGGCCACCAGCGTCGCCGTCCCCACGCCGAACAGGAACGGCACGAGGGTGGCCAGCTGACCCAGGAACGTGGCGGTCAGCAGCCGCGACGGGCGGGTGTCGGCGGGGATGTAGCGGGACCAGTCGCCGAGGAAGGCGCCGAAGCTGACCGGGTTGCCCATGACGATCAGGGCGGAGAGCACGAAGGTCGGCCAGAAGCCGCCCAGCGCGTAGGCGTCGGGGCCCGGGTCGTAGGAGGGGTCGAAGACCGTCGCGTAGGCCACCAGGCCGAGCAGCATCAGCGTCGTGTTGGCCAGCACCACGACCTTGTTGACCAGCAGCATCAGCTGGTAGCCGTAGATGACGACGACGATCACCAGGGCGCCGAGGACCGCGTAGACGATCCCGCGGAGCAGGTCGGAGTCCCCCGTGCCGAACAGCCGGGTGGCCGCGCCGACGAGGGCGTCCCCGCTGACCCACACCGAGATCGAGTAGAACGAGAGCGCGGTCAGCAGCGACAGGAACGAGCCGAGCACGCGACCGCGGACGCCGAAGTGGGCGCCGGAGGAGACGGCGTTGTTGGTGCCGGTCCGCGGGCCGAACAGGCCCATCGGCATGAGGATCAGCGCGCCGACGACCACGCCGACGACGGTGGCGGCCACGGCCTCCACGAGGTCGAGGCCCAACAGCACCGGGAAGGTGCCGAGGATGACGGTGGCGAAGGTGTTCGCCCCGCCGAACTGGATGCGGAACAGGTCGAACGGCCGTGACGTGCGCTCCGCGTCGGGGATCGTGTCGATGCCGTGCTGCTCGACCTCGGTGGCCCGCGGCCGCCGCTGCTCGGCCGCCAGCCCGGCGACCTCCGCTCCGCTCATGTACACCCTCCCGGTGAAGCGGTGGACACACCACCGCGGTGCGCAGAGGCTAGAGCCGAGTTGTCTGTGAGACAACGTCTGTTGCACAGATCGACCCCCGGCGTGGTGGGATGGCAGCAGCGAGCCGAGGACGAGGGGGCGCGGTATGGCGGGGGAGGTCCGGCGGCTCACGCGGCCGCACGACCCGGCGGAGGCGCTGGTCGGAGCCCGGTTGCGGGCCGCCCGGCAGGCCGCCGGTCTCACCCTCGCCGTCGTCGCGGAGCAGGCGGGCCTGACCAAGGGCTTCCTCAGCCGGCTGGAGCGCGACGAGGTCTCGCCGTCCGTCGCCTCGCTGGTCTCGGTGTGCGGCGTCCTCGGCATCGGCGTGGGGCAGCTGTTCGAGCCGCCGGCCACCTCGCTGGTGCGGGCGGCGGACGCACCGCCGATCCACTTCGGTGGCCGCGGCCTCCGGGAGGTGCTGCTCACCGCCGGGACGCAGCGGAACCTGCAGGTCATCCGGTCCGTGGTGGAGCCCGGCGGTGGCGGCGGGGAGGAGCTCTACGCGCTCGCGTGCGAGGTCGAGTTCGTGCACGTGCTCCACGGGCGGCTGCAGCTCCGGCTCCCGGGGGAGTCGCTCGTCCTGCACGCGGGCGACGCGTTCACGATGCCCGGTGCCACGCCGCACACCTGGGTCAACCCCTCGACGACCGAGACCTGTGAGGTCCTGTGGGCGCTCACCCCCGCACCGTGACCGACGAGGAGGCCAGGTGACCGGCTCCGCAGCCCGACCCGTCCGCGAGGTGGTCGACCTCTCGCACCCGCTGGACGACGACACCCCGGTGTACCCCGGCGACCCGGTCGCCCGGTTCACGCCGGCCGCCACGGTCGCGGCCGACGGCTACAACGTCCTGCACGTGCGGATGGGCTCCCAGACCGGCACCCACGTCGACGCCCCGTACCACTTCCTCGACGACGGCCCGCGCATCGACGAGGTGCCGCTCGAGTACTTCCTCGGGCCGGCCGTCGTCGCCGACGTCCGCGGCAAGCCGCCCCACGGGCGGATCGAGTGGGCGGACCTGCAGCCCTGCGCGCACCTGCTCGCCCCGGGCCGGATCCTGCTGCTCCGGACCGGCTGGGACGAGCACTGGGGGACCGACGCCTACTTCGACCACCCGTACCTGACCGGGGACGCCGCTGCGCGGGTGGTGGCCGCGGGGGTCCGCACGGTCGGGCTCGACGCGCTGAGCCTCGACGAGACAGTCGTCGGCGGCACGCCCGCGGACGGGTTCGCCGCCCACCTCGAGGTGCTCGGCGCGGGCGGCGTGATCGTGGAGAACCTGCGCAACCTGGGTGCCGTTCCCCAGGTCGACCCGGTGGTCAGCGTCCTGCCGCTGCGGCTGGCCGGTGCCGACGGCGCCCCCGTGCGCGCGGT
>DATIMX010000286.1:0-3006 GCA_035474935.1 Geodermatophilus sp.
GTGGACGGCGTCGATCCGGTAGCAGGTGTCGGCGACGTCGGTCAGCGCCTGGAACCCGTGCAGGAACCCGCGGGGGATGTACACCGACCGCATCGACTCGTCGTCGAGCGTGAAGCTCGCCCAGCGGCCGAACGTCGGCGAGTCCGGCCGCGCGTCCACCACGACGTCGAGCACAGCGCCGTGCGCGCACCGCACCAGCTTCGCCTCGCCCCGTCCCAACCGGCCGTGCATCCCACGGACCACGCCGCGGACGCTGCGCGACTGGGAGTCCTGCGGGAACGTCGGATCGATCCCCGCCGCGGCGAGCACCGCGTTGTCCGAGGTACGGCTGAAGAAGCCCCGGGCGTCGCGGTGCGGGGTCGGCTCGAACAGCAGCACCCCGTCCAGTTCGGTCTGCACCACCTGCACCGGGCCACCATAATCGCGCACGTCGCGCGGCGTTCCAGGCCCTGCGCGTGCTCCACCGGCAGCGGGGCCGCACACGCCGCGCGAGGTGCACATCAGGCGGCGCTACCGTGAGGGCGTGACCGCCTCGCCGCTGGCCGACGCCGTCCCCACCCCCGCTGCCCCGGCCGTCGCCTGCCGGTTCTGCGGCGGCACCTCCGGCGAGCTGGTGCTCGACCTGGGGGAGCAGCCCTCCAGCGAGCTGTTCCCGGCGGCGGACGACCCGGGGCCCGACCCGCTCCTGCCGCTGCGGATGTGGCTGTGTGCCGGTTGCGGGCTCGCACAGCTGGTCGGGGCGGACGACGTGACGGAGGAGCCGCTCGGTGCCGAGCCGGCGGCGCTCGTCCGCCAGCGTGCCGCCGCCCTGGAGCGCCTGGTCGCGGACGGGGCCCTGCCGGACCGCGGCACGGTGGCCGAGTACCCGAGCCCGCACGGCGGCACCTGGCTCCCGGAGCTGAGCGCCCACGGCCTCATGCCGGCGGCCCCCGATACGTCCGCCGACGTGGTCGTCGACGCCTGCTTCGGGCTCATGCACTTCACCGACCAGCGTGCTGCCCTGACCGAGCGGGTCGCCCGGCTCGCGGGGGGCGGAACCCTCCTGCTCCAGTACCACTGCCTGGGCGCGATCGTCGACGGCCTGCAGTGGAACGCCCTGCGCCACGGTCACTACGCGTACTACTCGACCCCGGCCATGGTCGGCATGCTCGCCGACGTCGGGCTGACCGCCACCACCGCGTACCGGTTCCCGCTCTACGGCGGCACCGTCCTGCTGACCGCCACCCGCGACGGCAGCCCGACCGCCGACCTCGCCTCCGTCGTCGACGGCGAGCAGGCCACCGGCGTCCGGGACCCGGGCGCTGTGTCCGCCCTGCAGGCCTCCGTGGGCCGGACGGCCGAGTGGCTGCGTGCGACCTGCGCCGCCGAACGGGCTGCCGGCCGCCGTGTGTACGGCTACTGCGCGGCGTCGCGCGCTGTGGCCCTCCTGCGGGTGGCCGGTCTCGACGCGAGCCTGCTCACCGCCGTGGCGGACGCCTCGCCGGACAAGCAGGGCCGCCGGATGCCCGGCACCGACATCCCGATCATCACGCCGGACGCGCTGGTGGCCGCCCGCCCGGACGTCGTGCTGCTGTTCGTCTCCGACCTCGCCGACGAGGTCCGCGCCGCCCTGCCCGGGATCGAGGCCGCCGGTGGGCGCTGGGTTGACGCGGGCGCCGGCCGCTGAGCGGTCACGGCATCCGCGGCACGAACGGCAGGTCTTCGCTGTCCGGACCGTCGCGCACGATCAGGGCGGTCGACGGCGGGACCTCGTGCCACAGCCCCGGGAGGTCGATCAGCGGCTCGGAGACCACCACCCGCGCCTCGTCCGAGAAGTGCCGGAACCTCTCCTCCGCCGGGAGGAGCAGCCGGATGTCGTGCACGGACGTGCTGACGAACAGGGTGTTGACCTCCGGGCCGCTGGCGTAGCGCACGGCGATGACCTGTTCACCGTCGCTGAGCCCGAGGGTCATCTGCAACGGATACTCCGTGCCGTGCCGATACCCGGCCGCCTCGATACACCCGGCCATCCGTTCGAGGGCGCCGAGCGGGTCGTCCTCGAGGCCGTAAGTCAGCGCGAGGTAGAACATCACCTCGGAGTCCGTCGACCCCTCGATGCACGGATAGAGGTCCGGGTCGACCGCCATCGTCAGCTCGCGCCGCAGGTGCGGCCAGTCGGCGATGTAGCCGTTGTGCACGAACAGCCACTTGCCGTGCTTGAACGGGTGGCAGTTCGTCTGCTGCACGGGCATGCCGGCACTCGCGGCGCGGACGTGGGCGAGGAACAGCGGTGAGCGGATCTGGGCGCTGAGCTCGCGCAGGTTCTGGTCGCCCCAGGCCGGGAGCGAGCTGCGGAACAGGCCCGGCGCGTCACTGAGCCCGTACCAGCCCAGCCCGAACCCGTCCGCGTTCGCGATGCCCGCATCCGGGCCGCTGCGGCGGCTCTGCTCGATCAGCGACCGCCGCGGCTCGTAGAGCAGCTCCTCCGGGCGGATCGGATCCCCGAAGTACGCCAGCCACCGGCACACGCCTGCTCCTCATCCCCACATCTGACGGTTGATGCAGGCACCTTGTCACGTGCTCCATCACCGGCGGATGACCGGGCCCATGAGCCGGGCTGGCCCTAGCGGTGCTGTCTCCCCTGAGCGCTACGTGGGAATCACCCAGCGATCATCTCGCGGCACGACCGGCACCTGGAGGTGGAACCAGCCTCCTTCGGGGATGGCGGTATCGACGGCTCCTCGTGACGGTGAGCCGGGAACTGGAATGTCGACATGGTGCACGTACAACCCGGCCTGACGCGCCAATGAAGCGCTGCCGGGGTACTCCACGACGATGGGAAACCGTTCGTTCTGGATTTGCCGGGTGGTCGGACCGGTGGTGGTTCGGACGCGGACATCGACGACGTAGTAGCCGTCAGGACTGAAGTCGACGGAGCCGAGAAGGACGAGATCAGCTTGCTGGTGGCCTCGCCCCGACCAGCCCCACAGCGCGTCGGCAGGGCTGTCGATATACGTCGACAATGCC
>DATIMX010000287.1:0-2830 GCA_035474935.1 Geodermatophilus sp.
GACGCCGCACCGACGGGGACCGGTCAGCCGGCCGCCAGCTGGGCGCACTCCGGGCAGGGCGACGCCGAGCCCAGACCGCGCCGCCCGGCCCAGCTGCCCTGGACGACGGCGACCGGGGTCCCGCAGACGGCCACCCACGGCGGTGGCCCGTCGGCGGCCTCCCGGGGGACGGCGTGGGCGAGCTCGCTCTCCTGGTCCCGGCCGGCCGCGTGCTCGGGGCTCGTCATGCGACCAGCATGGGCGCCGGCCCCGGAACGCGGTCGACGGGGGCCGGGCGCGCGCGTCAGGCTGCCGCCCGTGGAACACCGCATCCCCGTGGCGCCGGGCGTCCACCTCTGGGCCGAGGAGCGCGGCGACCCCGCCGGAACGCCGCTGCTGCTCGTGATGGGGGCCAACGCCAGTGGCCTCACCTGGCCCGAGGCGCTGGTCGACCGGCTGGCGCAGCAGCACCGGGTGGTCCGGTATGACCACCGCGACACCGACCGCTCCACCCGGGCGTACGCGGTCGCGCCGTACGCGGTCCGGGACCTCGCCACCGACGCCGTCCGCCTGCTCGACGGGCTCGGCATCGACCGGGCGCACGTCGTCGGCATGTCGATGGGCGGCACGCTCGTGCAGCTGCTGCTGCTCGACCACCCCGACCGGCTGCGCAGCGCCACCGTCCTCGCCACGTCCGCGCTCGGCAGCGGCCTGGCCGACGTGGCGGGGGGAAGCGACCTGCCCGGCCCCGCGCCGCACGTCCTCGAGTACTGGGCCTCGATGGGGGTGGAGCGCGACCCCGAGTCCGAGCTCGCCTGGCGGGTGGAGCACTGGCGGCTGCTCAACGGAGCCGGCGTCCCCTTCGACCCCGTCGAGTTCCGCGCGCTGGAGGAGCGCGTGGTCGCGCACAGCGGCAGCGCCCGCAGCCCCGTCGCGCACGCCCTCGCCGACCCGTCCGGGCTCGACCGCGGGGCCGAGCTGGCCGCCGTCCGGGTGCCCACCCTGGTGGTCGAGGCGCCCGAGGACCCGGTCAACCCGCCGCCGCACGCCGCGCACCTGGCCGCGGTCATCGGCTCGGCGCGGCTGGTCACGATCCCCGGGATGGGCCACGCCCTGCCCGCCGCCGTGGTCGGACCGCTGGCCGACGCGATCGCCGCCCACACCGCCGCGGTCGACGCGGAGGACGAGCCCCGCGTCCCTTGATCGGCCCCGCGCCCCGGAGCAGGCTGTGACCCACAGCACACCAAACGGGGCAGCCGCCAGGAGGTCGTTGTGCAAGCACGCGTCGGGGACCGGATCGTCGTCCGGTCGACCCACCAGGGAGAGCCCGAGCGCACCGGCAAGGTGCTCGAGGTCAGAGGAGAGGGCGGGGGGCCGCCCTACGTCGTCCGGTGGGACCCCGACGGGCACACCGGCGTCTTCCACCCGGCTGCGGGCACCTGCGCCGTCGTCCCCGAGCCGGCGAACGGCTGAGCGGCGTGGCCAGGGAGACCGTCGCCGCACCCGGCCCGCGGCCGGCCGACAAGGTCCGGAACGTGGCCCTGGTGGGCCACGCGGCCGCGGGCAAGACCACCCTCGCCGAGGCGCTGCTGGTCGCCACCGGCGCGCTGACCCGCGCCGGGCGGGTCGAGGACGGCACCACCTGCCTCGACAGCGAGGAGGTGGAGGTCCGCCAGCAGCGCTCCGTATCGCTCGGCGTGGCCACCGTCGAGCACGACGGGCACCGCATCACCCTGCTGGACACCCCCGGCTCCCCGGACTTCGTCGGCGAGCTGCGGGCCGGGCTGCGCGCGGCCGACGCCGCCCTCTTCGTCGTCTCCGCGGTGAACGGCGTCGACGCGGGCACCGTGCAGCTGTGGGAGGAGTGCGCGTCGGTCGGCATGCCGCGCGCGGTGGTCATCACCCAGCTGGACCGCGCGCGGGCCGATGTCGAGGAGACCGTCCGGCTGTGCCAGACGATGCTCGGCGCGGGGGTCTACCCGGTCCACCTCGTCGACCGCGGCCCGGACGGCAGCGTCGCCGGGGTGGTCAACCTGCTGCAGCCCGGTGCCGAGGCCCCGGACGCCGACCGTCTGCGCAGCGAGCTGATCGAGGGCATCATCGGCGAGAGCGAGGACGAGGCGCTGATGGAGCGCTACCTCGCCGGCGACGAGCTGGTCCAGGGCGACCTGATGAACGATCTGGAGACCGCGGTCGCGCGGGGCCACTTCCACCCCGTCCTCTGCGCGGCCCCGCTGCAGGGCATCGGTATCGACTCGCTGCTCTACCTGCTGGTCAACGGCTTCCCGTGCCCGATGGAGCACGGCTGCCCACCGGCGACCCGCCCCAACGGCTCACCGGCGCCCTCGCTGTCCTGCGACCCCGACGGCCCGCTGGTCGCCGAGGTGGTCAAGACGACGACCGACCCCTACGTCGGCCGCGTCTCGCTGGTCCGCGTCTTCTCCGGCACGCTGCGCCCGGACACCCCCGTGCACGTCTCCGGGCACGGCATGGCCGACCGCGGCCACCCCGACCACGACGTGGACGAGCGCGTCGGCGCCCTCTCCTCGCCCCTGGGCGCCACGCTGCGGCCGGTGGCCGCGTGCCCCGCAGGTGACGTCTGCGCCGTCGCCCGGCTGGCCAGCGCCGAGACCGGCGACACGCTCTCCTCCCCGGAGGACCCGCGACTGGTGCCGCCCTGGGACCTGCCCACACCACAGCTGCCGGTCGCCGTGGAGGCCGCGTCGCGAGCCGACGAGGACCGGCTGGCGACGGCTCTGGCCCGGCTGGTGGCCGAGGTCGTCAAGACCACGACGGACCCCTACCTGGGCCGCGTCTCGCTGGTCCGCGTCTTCTCCGGCACCCTGCGCCC
>DATIMX010000288.1:0-2488 GCA_035474935.1 Geodermatophilus sp.
CGGTGCGCTGACCCCTCGGACCCCGCTCCACCCACGTCCTGACAGGAGAACCGTGTCCTCATCCCTGCCCCGACCGCTCGGCCGGCTCGGCGTCGTCGTGCTGGCCCTGCTGACGGCGCTGGCCGCCGCCCTCGCCGGAGCGGGCGCCGCCTCCGCGCACGTCGGCGTCTCCTCGACCGACGCCGCCGCCGGCGGCTTCGGCAAGCTGACCTTCCGGGTGCCGAACGAGAGCGACACCGCCAGCACCGTCGCGCTGCGCATCTCGATCCCGGAGGAGTCCGCGATGGCCTCCCTGCGCGCCCAGCCGGTGCCCGGCTGGACGGTGGGCACGACGACGTCAGACCTGGCGACGCCGCTGGAGAGCCACGGCGAGCAGGTGACCAGCTACGTGTCGGTCGTGGAGTTCCACGCGGCGGACGGCGGCGGCATCCGGCCCGGCAAGTTCCAGGAGTTCGCCCTCTCCGGCGGGCCGTTCCCCGAGGCCGACCAGCTGTCCTTCCCCACGGTGCAGACCTACGGCGACGGCACCGAGTCGGCGTGGATCGAGCCGACCGTCGAGGGCCGGGCCGAGCCGGAGCACCCCGCCCCGGTGCTCCCGCTGACCGAGGCCACGACCGGCACCGCCACCACCGCCGCCGACACCACGCACGACGCGACCGGGACGGCCACCGACACCGCGGCGGCGAGCACCGGCCACGGCGACACCAGCCCGGGCGCGCTCGCCCTCTTCCTGTCGATCGTGGCGCTGTTCACCGGTGTGGCCGGCGTCGTCCTGGGATGGCGCGCAGGCCGTCGTACCGTGTCCTCGTGAGCTCCTCCCGCAGCCGGCTGGCCGTCCTGACCGTCTCGGCCGGGCTCCTGCTGGCCGGCTGCGGGGGCGCGGCCGCCGAGGGGACCCCGTCCGCCGAGGGCCACGACCACTCCGGCGGTGCCCCTGCGGTGGTCGAGGGCCCCGAGGACCGCTACGCCGGGCTGGACCTGCCCGATCCCTACCAGCGGCCCTCCTTCACCCTGACCGGCCCGGACGGGCAGCCCTACGACTTCGGCACCGAGACCGCCGGGGCGCCGACGCTGCTGTTCTTCGGCTACACCAACTGCCCCGACATCTGCCCGACGACGATGGCCGACGTCGCCGTCGCGCTGCGCGGGGTCGACCCGGCGCTGGCCGAGCAGGTGCAGGTGGTCTTCGTCACCACCGATCCCGCGTTCGACACCCCCGAGGTGCTCGCCGAGTACCTGGGTCGCTTCGACGCCGACCTGCCGACCCGCTTCGTCGGGCTGACCGGCGACCAGGCCGCCATCGACCGCGCGCAGCTGGCCGCGGGCGTGCCGCTGGCCGAGGACGCCGGCCGGCTGCACTCCTCGCTGCTGCTGCTCTACGGCGCCGACGACCTCGCCCACGTCGCCTTCGACGCGGGCAACACCAGCCGCGACATCGCCGGCGACCTCGGCCTGGTGGCCGGGGCGTGAGTCGGGCGGCGGCCCGCCTGCTGGTCGTCGTCCTCGGTGCCCTGGCCGGGCTGCTGGTCGCCGGGCCCGCGCAGGCGCACGTCGGTGGCGGGGCGGCAGGCAGCGACTTCGACGGGCGGGTCCTGGCGGTCGACCCGGCGCTGCCCGGCGTGGCGGTGCGGGTGCTCTCCTTCGGTGACGAGTTCGAGGTGGTCAACCCGACGGCGACCGAGGTGGAGGTGCCCGGCTACTCCGACGAGCCGTACCTGCGCATCGGTCCCGACGGCGTGTGGCGCAACGCGAACAGCCCGGCCACCTACATCAACCTCGACCGGTTCGGCCGGGTGACCCTCCCCGCGCACGCCGACCCCGCCGCCGCGCCGGACTGGGTGCAGGTGTCGACCGAGCCGAGCTACGTCTGGCACGACCACCGCACGCACTGGATGAGCGAGGACCTGCTGCCGCCCCCGGTGGCCGCCGACCCGACCCGCGCGCACGTGGTGTCGTCCTGGGTGGTGCCGATGACCTACGGCGGCACGCCGGTGCAGGTGCGCGGCGAGCTGACCTGGAGCCCGCCGCCGCCGGCCTGGGTGGTGTGGCCGCTCTACACCGTCCTGGCACTGGCCCCGGTCGTCGCGGCGCTGGTCGGCCGGGGCCCCCGACCGCTGGGGCTGCTGCTGGCACTCGGCGGAGCCGCTGCGGTGTACCACGCGGCGACCACGCCGGAGCCCGCGGCGAGCGTCTCCTCGCACGCCGGTGCGCTGGTGTCGGCGCTGCTGCCCGGGCTGCTGGCGCTCGCCGTGGCCGTCGGTGGCCTCGTCGCCGCCGTCCGGGGCCGCGGCGGGCTGACCGCGCTGCTGGCCGTCGTCCTGGGCTGGCTGCTGCTGGTCCAGGGGCTGCCCGACGTCGACGTGCTGTGGACGGCCAACGTGCTGCCCGGGGGGCCGGTGCTGCTGACCCGCGCGGCGGTGGCGGTGCTGGTGGCCCTGGGCGCCGGCTGCGTCGTCGGGGGCCTGGTCGGCACCCGCCGCTTCCGCGA
>DATIMX010000289.1:0-3791 GCA_035474935.1 Geodermatophilus sp.
ACTGCCCGCCGTTGTGGTTGACCTGGGCGAACACCGGGACGCCCTGCGCGTGGACGGCCTCGACGACCCGACGCATCCCGGGCACGGCGTCGGGGTCGGAGCCGCGGACGAGCTTCTCGTAGGGCCGGTCGGCGGGGTCGGTCGAGAGCTCCTCGGTGACGACCAGCCCGGCACCGCCGGCCGCGCGGGCCGCGTAATACGCGGCGTGCCGCTCGGTGAACCGGCCATCGACGGCGTAGTTCGTCAGGTGGGCCGGGAAGACCAGCCGGTTGGGCAGCGTCACCGGCCCGACCCGCAGCGGCGCAGACAGGTGTCGCACGTGGTCTCCCTCCGCGGTCGGCCGGATCCTGCGGACGGTAGAGACTCGCAGGCATGGCCCCTCGACGCTGCCCCTGCGGCTCCGGCCTGACCTACGCCGAGTGCTGCGGCCGGCTGCACGACGGCACCGCGACGGCGGGGACCGCCGAGCAGCTGATGCGCTCGCGGTACAGCGCCTTCGCCGTGGGGGACCCGGCGTACCTGCTCGACACCTGGCACCCCTCGACGCGTCCGCCGTCGCTGGAGCTCGACCCGACCGTGCGCTGGACCGGCCTCGACGTGCTCGCCACCACCGACGGCGGGTTGCTCGCCGCGGAGGGCACGGTGGAGTTCCGGGCCTGGTACCGGCACGACGGCGAGACCGGCAGCCAGCACGAGGTCAGCCGGTTCACGCGCGTGGACGGCGCCTGGCGCTACCTCGACGGACGGTGAGGGTCCGCGGATGCTCTCCCCCTGCCCCGCATGGTGGGCAGGGGGAGAGCATCGGCCGGAGGGTCCTCGACCGGCTGGGGAAGCGGTCCGACCACGCACTGCCGGACCCGTGGGGTGTCGAGCTCGGCGAGCCTGGGCAGGAGTCGTGCGACACCCGATCGCGCACTCCGAGAGGACTTTCATGAGCGCCGAGGACACCCGCAAGGTCGCCGAGCTGGTCAGGGGGCAGAAGTTCGGCTTCCTGACCACGACCACGCCCGAGGGCAAGCTGACCAGCCGCCCCATGGCGCTGCAGGAGGTGGAGTTCGACGGCGACCTGTGGTTCTTCGCCGAGCAGAGCGCCCCGTGGCTGACCCACATCGCGCGCTCGCCGCAGGTCAACGTCGGCGTCGGCTCCGGCGGCACCTGGGTGTCCCTCACCGGCCACGCCGCGATCGTCGACGACGTCGCCAAGAAGAAGGACCTGTGGAACAGCGGCGTCGAGGCCTGGCTGCCGCAGGGCCCCGAGGACCCGTCGGTCGTGCTGGTCAAGGTCGACGCCGACTCCGCGGAGTACTGGGAGAGCCCCGGCAACCGGCTGGCCACCGCGTTCAGCTTCGTGAAGGCCAAGGCCACCGGCGACCAGCCCGACACCGGGCACCACGAGAAGGTCGACCTCTGACAGCCGGCTCCCAGCCGGCGCGCACCGGGCCTCCAGCAGGCCGCGTCACCGTGGAGAGCGTCCCCCTCGGAGGTGCCCGGTGCTCACCATCGCCGTCCTGCTCGTCTTCCTCGCCACGTTGACCGTGGCCGACCTGCTGCCGTGCGACCGCGCGGCGTTGGTCGTGCTGCCGCGCTAGCTAGCGCGGCGAGGCAGCGAGCAGCGCCCGCGCCGCGCGCCGTCCCTCCAGTACCGCCTCGAGCACGGTGCGCGGCGCGACGGCGTCCCCGGCGGCCAGCGCCCCCGGGAGGACGTCACCCGGCAGCCCGGGGCCCGCGTCGACGACGACGGCGCACGGCACGGCCCGCTCCTCCCCCGTCCAGCGGTCGGCCAGCACCGCGACGCCGTCCCTGGCCGAGCACAGCCGGGACGACGTCTCCCGCCGCACCCCCGCCCGCGCCAGCCGGGCGCTGGCCGGCGCCAGGTCGCCGCCGAGCCGCTCGCCGACCACCGCGTCCGGGGTCACCAGCGTGACCTCGCGGCCCGCCGCGGCGAGCAGCTCGGCCACCCCCACGCCGACCGGCCCGCCGACCGGGTCGTGCACCACCACCGGGCCGGGCGGCAGCTCCGCGCCGGCCAGCACGTCGGCGGCGCTCGGACCCGGGGGCCGGCGGGCGCCGGTCGCGACCACGTCCCCGCCCTCCGCGGTCGTCCCCAGCTCGACCCGCACCCCCAGCCGCGCCACCTCCCCCGCCAGCCAGTCGGCGAGGTCGGCGAAGCGCGACCGCCCGGGCAGCTCGGCGACCAGCCGCAGCGCTCCGCCGAGCCGGCCGGTGCGCTCCATCAGCCGGACCTCCGCGCCCGCGGACGCCAGTACCCGCGCCGCCTCCAACCCGGCCGGCCCGCCGCCGACGACGGTCACCCGCCGCCCGGCGCCGTCGGGGAGGGCGCCCTCGTCGCATGGGTCGGCGACGCAGCTGACCAGCGGGTTGCGGGCGTCGCGCACCTGGCAGGCCTGGTTGCACAGGGTGCAGGGCCGCACCGGGACGCCGGCCCGCGCCCTGCGCACGAGGTCGGCGTCGGCGATCTGCGCGCGGGTCATCTCCACGGCGTCGGCGACCCCGTCGGCCAGCGCCCGCTGCGCGGCGGCGACGTCCACGACCGAGCCCTGGAGCACGACCGGCGTCCCACCGGCGGCCGCCCGCACGGAGCGGGTGAGGTCGGTGTTGAACCCGGGGGCGGTGTGCCCGTCGGGCCGGTACGCCGAGGGCGTCAGTCCGCCGCCGCGCACGACGACGAGCAGGTCGACCAGCGGGGAGAGCTCGCGGACGTGCCCGACGGCCAGGTCGGGCGTGATCCCGGCCCAGGGCGCCTCCTCGTCGCAGCAGAGGCGCAGCGCCAGCGCCCGCCCGGGTCCGAGCTCCGCGCGGACGGCGGCCAGCACCTCCCGCAGCAGACGCAGCCGGTCGGCGCCGTACCCGTCGGTGCGGGTGGTGGTCAGGCCCGAGGCGAACTGGCGCAGCAACGAGCGGGCGCCGGCGTCGACCTCCACGCCGTCCGCGCCGGCGCCGACCGCGATCCGGGCGCCCGCCGCGAAGCCCGCGACCAGCGCGTCGATCTCCGGCTGCTCCATCGCCACCGGTACCTCGCGGGTGACGACGTCGGGCACGGCGGACGGCGCCCACAGCGCGGTCTGCGCGTGCCCGGAGCTGCCCTGCGCGCCGGTGTGCCCGAGCGAGGCGAGCACCAGCGCGCCGTGCGGGCGGCAGGCGGCGACGACGTCCGCCCAGCCCGGGCCGCAGTCGGCGGCCAGCGGCGCCCGCTCGTAGGGCCAGTCGCTCCCGTGCACCGACGCGGTCTCGGTGACCACGACGCCGCAGCCGCCCGCGGCCCGGCGGGCGTAGTACGCGACGTGCCGCTCCGCGAGCGCCCGCCCGCGACCCAGGTTGGTCTCGTGCGGGCCGAACAGCACCCGGGAGGGCGCCGTCCGGCCCGCCAGGACCAGCGGGTCGAGGAGTCCCGTCAGCGCAGCTCGAGCCCGGCCAGGGGCGACTCGTCGCACATCCGGGCGGGCGGTGTGGGTGAGGACACGGCGGGAGCGGACTTCGGGATCGACGGCATGCCGAGCAGCGTCGGCTGGCCGCGGACCGGGCCCTTGTGCGAGTGGTCGACGGAACTCCGCGGGGTGACCAGCTCGAGGTCGCGGGCGGCCAGGGCGCTCTCGCCGTAGCCCTGCACGCACTCCGGGTCGGGCCCGTCGAGCGGCAGGCCGGTGAAGAACTTGGCCGCCATGCAGCCGCCCCGGCAGGCGTCGAAGTGCGCGCACTTCGTGCAGGCGCCACCGGTCTGCGGGCTGCGCAGGTCGGCGAACAGCCCGGAGGACTGCCAGACCCGCTGGAAG
>DATIMX010000290.1:0-2905 GCA_035474935.1 Geodermatophilus sp.
CACCTGCAGCCGCTGCCGGGCACCGACCTGGCGCTGGCCAACGGGCTGCTGCACATCGCGATCGCCGAGGGGTTGGTCGACGAGGACTACGTCGCGGCGCGCACCACCGGCCTCGACGAGGTGCGCACCGGGGTGGCCGCCTACTGGCCCGACCGCGTGGAGCGGCTCACCGGCGTCCCCGTCGCCGACCAGCGCCGCACCGTCTTCGCCCTGGCCCGCGCGGAGCGGGCGATGGTGCTGACCGCCCGCGGCGCCGAGCAGCACCGCAGCGGCACCGACACCGCCCAGGCGTGGATCAACCTGGCGCTGGCCCTCGGCCTGCCCGGCCGCGAGGGCAGCGGCTGGGCCACGGTCACCGGCCAGGGCAACGGGCAGGGCGGCCGCGAGCACGGGCAGAAGGCCGACCAGCTGCCCGGCTACCGCAAGCTCGCCGACCCGGCTGCCCGCGCCCACGTCGCCGCGGTGTGGGGCGTCGACCCCGACGACCTGCCGCAGCCGGGGCCGTCGGCCTTCGAGCTGCTCGACGCCCTCGGCACCGACGGCGGCGTGCGCACCCTGCTGGTGCTCGCCTCCAACGTCGCGGTCTCCGCCCCGGACGCCCGCCGGGTGATCAGCCGCCTGGCCGACCTGGACTTCCTCGCGGTCAGCGACTTCTTCCTCTCCGAGACCGCCGAGCTCGCCGACGTCGTCCTGCCCAGCGCCATGTGGGCCGAGGAGGACGGCACGATGACCAACGTCGAGGGGCGGGTCATCCGCCGCCGGCGCGCGCTGGACCCGCCCGACGGCGTCCGCGACGACCTGCAGCTGCTCGCCGAGCTGGCCGACCGGCTGGGCGCGGGCGAGAAGTTCTCCGGCGACCCGGAGACGGTCTTCGCCGAGCTCGGCCGGGCCAGCGCCGGGGGAGCGGCCGACTACTCCGGCATCACCTACCGGCGCATCGACGAGGAGCAGGGGGTCTTCTGGCCCTGCCCCGCGCCGGAGCACCCCGGGACGCCGCGGCTGTTCCTCGACCGCTTCGCCACCCCGGACGGGCGGGCCCGCTTCCTGCGCGTCGAGCACGTCGAGGCGCACGAGCGGCCCGACGCCGAGTACCCCTACGTGCTCACCACCGGCCGGGTGCTGGCGCAGTACCAGTCGGGCACCCAGACCCGCCGCTCGCGCAGCCTGCAGCTGGTCGCCCCGCTGCCGCGCGCCGAGCTGCACCGCGACCTCGCCCGCCGCCTGGGCATCGGCCCGGACGACGTCGTCGAGCTGGCCACCCGCCGCGGCCGGGCCCGCTTCTCGGCGCACCTGACCGACGACGTCCGCCCCGACGTCGTCTTCGCCCCCTTCCACTGGGGCGGCGGCTCCTCGGCCAACGCGCTGACCGACCCGGCGCTGGACCCCACGTCGGGGATGCCGGCCTTCAAGGTCTGCGCGGTCGCCGTCACCCGCGTCGCCGGCCCGGTCGAGCGGCTGCCCGCCCCCGACGCCGCCACCCAGCCCGAGACCCGTCCCCACGAGCAGCCCGCGGCGCGCACCCCGCTCCCGCCGTCCCGCCCCGTCCCGAGGAGGACCCCCCGCGTGAAGAGCACACCCCGTTTCCTGCAAGGCGTGTACCCGATCACGGGGGAGGGCCTGGACAAGCCCGGCCCGGTCGACCCCGCGCTGCGCTACACCGTGCCGTCGGGCGCCACCGCGCAGGCGCTCTACTTCCGCGGCGGCAACTCCACCGACCACCTGGTGTACGTGCTGCTGGTCCGCGACGGGGTGCCGGTGCGCTGGTTCCCGATCGGCGCCAAGGGCGACGTGCACGTCCCGCTGCGGGTCGTCGAGGACCTGCCCGGCGGCACGGTCGTCGAGCTGCAGGCGGCCGCGCCCATCGGCGTCAGCGGCGAGCTGGTGGTCGACCTCGGGCTGGTGGAGGTCTGATGACCGTCCTGGGTGGCCGGCCGACCGGCCTGACGTCCTTCCACCTCGACGACGAGCTCGACCCCCGCGCCCGGCTGGTCGTGGTGGGCAACGGCATGGCCGGCGCCCGCCTGGTCGAGGAGGTGCTCGAGCGCGGCGGCGCCGAGCAGTTCCGCATCACCGTCATCGGCGACGAGCCGCACGGCAACTACAACCGGATCATGCTCTCGCCGGTGCTGGCGGGGGAGTCGCACGAGGACGACATCGTCCTCAACAGCCACGACTGGTACGCCGACAACGGCGTGCACCTGCGCGCCGGGATCCGGGTCGAGCGCATCGACACCGCCGCCAAGACCGTCCTCGGCTCGGACGGCTCGGTCACCCCCTACGACCACCTGGTCCTGGCCACCGGCAGCTTTTCGTTCATCCCGCCGATGACCGGCGTCCGCCGCGAGGACGGCAGCCTGCTGCCCGGCGTCTTCGGGTTCCGGACCATCGACGAGACCCGCGCCCTGCTGGAGGCCACCGGCCGCTGCCGGAGGGCCGTCGTCATGGGCGGTGGGCTGCTCGGGCTCGAGGCCGCCCGCGCGCTGCAGGGCCACGGGCTGCAGGTGGAGCTGGTGCACGCCATGCCGCACCTGATGAACGCCCAGCTCGACGCGGAGGCCGGCGCCATCCTCAAGAAGAGCGTCGAGTCGCTGGGGATCGGCGTCCACCTCGACGTCCTGGCCACCGAGGTGCTCGGCACCGAGCACGTCGAGGGCGTCGTCCTCAAGGACGGCCGGCGGCTGGACTGCGACCTGCTCGTCGTCGCCGCCGGCGTCCGGCCGCACACCGACGTCGCGCTGCGCTCCGGGCTGGAGGTCGAGCGCGGCGTCGTCGTCGACGACCAGCTGCGCACCGACGACCCCGACGTCTACGCCATCGGCGAGTGCGCCCAGCACCGCGGCTCGGTGTACGGCCTGGTGCAGCCGGCGTGGGAGCACGCCCGCGTGCTCGCCGACGTCCTCACCGG
>DATIMX010000291.1:0-3777 GCA_035474935.1 Geodermatophilus sp.
GGCGACGTCATCGACGTGGACGCCTCCAGCGACTACGGCGCGGTGTTCGCCACGCTCGCCGCCGACCACTCCGGCGCGTTCACCCGCCGCTCGACGCTGCTGGTGCTCGGCGACGGCCGGGGCAACGGCAACGCCCCACGCCTGGACGTCTTCGCCGACCTGACCCGCCGGGTGCGCGAGACCATCTGGCTGACCCCGGAGCCGCGGTACTCGTGGGCGCTGGGCGGCTGCGACCTGCCGGCCTACGCGGAGAGCTGCGACCGGGTCGAGGTCATCCGCGACCACTCGGGCCTGGAGAGCTGGGCGACCGACGTCGTCACCCGCGCCGCCTCCCGTTAGCCCGGCCCCCTCCAAGGCCTCCCCGAGCTCGCGCAGGGGCCAGGAGGGGATCCTCGCTCAGCTCGGGCAGAGCGACGAGCCGTAGCGGCAGGCGACGACGGACGGCGTGTCGACGGGACGGCCGGCGTCGATCGCGTGCGCCAGCCGGATGAAGCCGGCGTGGGTCCAGGACAGCGGCGTCGCGGAGAACGTCGGCTCACCCGGCACGAACTCCGACCCCTCGGCCGAGGGCGGCTGGTCGTCCCACACCTGCTCGGCGAGGAACAGCGACTCGTCGTCGGCCGAGCGGGCCATCGTGTCCAGCCGCTCCTGGGTGCTCTCGGCGGCTTCGCCACCGAGGGCCACCTCGTACTCGCCGCGCTCACCGGTCAGCAGCGGCCAGCCGCGGCCGATGGTCTCCCGCGAGCCCGGGTCGACCGGCTCCCACTGGGTGCCGTCGGGCCGCTCCCCGTACCCGTCGAAGCTCGCCCGGTGCCAGAACCGGCCGTTGGGGGCGTCGTAGGCCAGCTGCTCGTCGACCAGGCGCAGCGTGGTGGTGACGACCGGGTCGTCGGCCGGCACGATCCCGAGCCGGACCAGGTCGAGGAAGCTGGGGTCGAGCACCTCCCGCTGGTCGACCAGCGGGCCGCCGTCGGCGATCTGGATCCGCGTGCCGGCGTCGGCGTCCCCGTCGGCGGTGATCCGCAGGAAGTACGGCTCGGACGACAGCGGGCCGGTGGTGGTCACCGTCCACTCCGCCAGGCCCGCGCGCCACTCGTCGGCCGTGGCGAGGTAAGTGTCCGCCCGGGCGCCGTCGCCGTTGGCGCGGGCGATGTCGGCCGCGGTGACCAGGCCGGCGATCTCCGCGGCGATGGTGTTCGGCGAGTACCCGCCCAGGTTCTCCCACCGCTCCTGCTCGGTGGCCGGCCCCTCGGCCACCAGGAAGTCCGCCGAGAGCCGCACCCGCTCCCAGTCCGCCGGCCCGGTCCGGCCGAGCTGCCAGGCGAGCACGATCGGCAGGGCGACCTCGTCCATCTGCAGCCCGCCGAAGACCGGCTCCCCGTCGAGCCGCGCGTTCTGCGGGAACGACCCGTCGGGGCGCTGCTGCACCGTCCACAGGTGGTCCAGGGCCCGGTCGGCGGCCGCGACGTCGCCCATGGCGATCAGGGCGGTCGCGTGCTGGTACAGGTCGCGCGACCAGACGGCGTGGTAGACGGGGAACTGCTGCAGCTCGTTCGCCCACGCCCACGGCCGGCCGGGGGAGGCGACGAAGCCCCCGCGGACGGTCTTGTCCTCCGACGCCGCGATCACCATCGCCGAGACCTGGTACTCCGTGCGCCACTGCTCGGCGCTGGCCGGCACCGGGGCGAGGCCGTCGAGGTAGGCGTGCCAGCCCTCGGTGTAGGCCTGCAGGGCGGAGTCGAAGCCCCGGGCCAGCGCCTGGTCGGCGGCCTGCGCGGCGTCGTCCTCCGTCGTCCCGAAGCCGAGCGCCAGGGTCAGCTGCTGGCCGCCGTCCAGACCGGTGAGGCCGGTCCGCCCGATCTGGACGACGTTGCCGGGGGCGGTCGCGTCCCACGTGTCGTCGAGGACGAGGTCCTGGCTCAGGTCGGTCCAGCCGTCGCTGCTCCCGAGGTACCCGCTGGAGGTGTCGGTGAGGCCGCCCGAGGCGGTGACGGCGCTGCTCAGCGCACCGTCGGTGGCCAGCAGCCGCCCGTCCGCCGAGCGCCCCGTGTCGTCGTTGGCGTCGAGGCCCAGTCCGACGTCGTGCAGCACGTACACCTGGTACGGCTGCCCGTCGAGGGACTCGAAGCGGACGTCGACGAGCACCGCGGCCCGGTCGGGGTCGGTGGTGTAGGTCTTGGTGATCCGGTACCGGCCGCTGGTCGCGGTGTTGACCTGCCGGTAGACCAGGGCACGGGGGTCGACCAGCTCGACGACGGACTCGGTCGCCTCGTCCTCGCGCTCGGCGAAGGTGGCGCCGTCGGTGACGACGAACTGGGTGTCCCGGGAGCTCTGCGTGTCGATCCGCGGGGCGAAGACCTCGCTGAGGGTGCCGCCCTCCAGCGTGTACCAGACCGTGCTGTCCAGGGCGCCGATCGCCGTGCCGAACCCGTCCTTGTCCCCCGGTGCCCAGGTCGCCGCCACGCCGGGTTGCCCCGGGGCCGGCGGCGCTGCCTGCGCTGAGGCGGGTATGACGATCCCACCCACCTCGACCCCGAGGACGAGGACACCGGCGACGGCGGCCCCGCCGAGGACCGCGCGCGCCGGACGCCGCCTGCCGTGGAGCGCGTCCCTGGAGATCACCGGCCGTCCCTCCGTCCCCTGTCGGCTCGCCGATCCGGTCGACCGGCGCCCTTTCCGCGGGTTCTCCCGCGCAGCGGTCAGGCCGGCGGCCGGCCTCCCGACCACCCGCCACCCGGAGGCCGGCCGCCCGGGCCCCCACCGCCCCACGCCGGCGCGGGAGGAGGTCCGCCCAGGCCCTCGATGCGGTCCAGCTCCTCGATCTCGGCCGGGCCGAGCACCACCTCGGCCGCCGCGAGGGCCTGCTCCAGCTCCGCCACCGTGGTGGCGCCCGGGATGAGCAGCACGTTGGGCGAGCGGGCCAGCAGCCAGGCCATCGCGACCTGCAGCGGGCTCGCGCCGACCCGCTGCGCGACCGTCTCCAGCACCGCCGTCTGCGGCGGCGTCATCTCCCCCATCGGGAAGAACGACGTGTAGGAGATCCCCTCCAGCGCCGTGTAGGCGATCCCGTCCCGGGCCAGCTCCTCGACGAGGCGGTCGTCGGTGCGGTGGATCAGGTTGTAGTGGTTGTGCACGCACGCCAGCGGCGCGATGCCGCGCGCCTCGGCGACCTGCCGCGCGGTGATGTGACCGACCCCGAGCTGCCGGACCAGCCCCTCCTGCTGCAGCTGCGCCAGCGCCTCGAACGGCTCGGCGAGGGAGCGCTCCGCCGGCTCGCCCAGTCCCGGCATCCGCAGAAGGGCCACGTGCAGCGCGTCCAGCCCCAGGTGCTCCAGGTCCTCCTCGACCGAGCGGCGCAGCCCGTCGGGGTCCAGCGCCTCGTCCCAGCCCCCCTCCGGCGTCCGGCGGGCGCCCACCCGGGTGACGATCACCAGGTCCGCGGGATAGGGGTGCAGGGCCTCCCGGATGAGGTCGTTGACGACGTGCGGGCCGTAGAGGCCGCTGGTGTCGATGTGGTCGACGCCCAGCTCGACGGCCCGGTGCAGGACGGCGAGCGCGGCCTCACGGTCGGCGGGTGGCCCCGTGACCCGGGGACCGGTCAGCTTCATGCCGCCGTAACCCATCCGGTGCACGGTCCGGTCGCCGAGGGTGACCTGCCCGGAGCCCGCTGCAGTCGTCGTCATGCCGGGCAAACCTAGGGGCGGAGTTCCACCGGTCAACGGGTCCGGCGCGGCCCCCGGCGCGGCCGTCACGGGCCGTGCGGCGGCCGCCCGGCGT
>DATIMX010000292.1:0-7145 GCA_035474935.1 Geodermatophilus sp.
TCGCCGGCCTGGCGGCCGGCACCGGACTGCTGGTCGTGTGGGTGGGTGTGGCCGTCCTCGCCGCGGTGCTGCTGGCCGCGCGGGGGTTCGCCGGCGTCGAGCGGGCCTGGCTGCCCGCCGTCCTCGGGACCCCGCTGCCCCGCCCGGCCTACCGGAGGACGGAGGGCCGCGCGGTCCGCCGGCTGACCACGCCGCTGCGCGATCCCCAGTGCTGGCTGGACGCGCTGCACGCCGTGCTGCGCTTCCCGTTCGCGCTCCTGGCGTTCGTCGTGACCGTCACCTGGTGGGCGGTGACCCTGGGCGGGCTGACCTACGGGCTGTGGGACTGGGCCCTGCCGTACGGCCCCGACAACGAGGACCTGCTGCAGCTGCTCGGCCTGCCCACCGGCACCGGACGACGGATCCTCGCCTACACGCTCATCGGCGCGGTGTTCGCCGTCCTGCTGCCGTTCGTCGTCCGCGGGGTGGCGCTGCTGCAGGCCACCCTCGGCCGGGTGCTGCTCACCTCCCGCGCCGCCACGCAGGCCGAGCTCGGCCGCCTGGCCGAGGGGCGCGACGCCGCGGTCGCCGCCGAGGCCGTGGCGCTGCGCCGGCTGGAACGCGACATCCACGACGGGCCGCAGCAGCAGCTGGTGCGCCTGGGGATGGACCTCGCCCGCGCCCAGCGCCAGCTCGACCGCGACCCCACCGCCGCCCGGGCCACCCTGGGCGAGGCGGTCGACCGGGCCCAGGAGGCGCTGGAGGAGCTGCGTGCGCTCTCGCGGGGCATCGCGCCGCCGGTGCTGGCCGACCGCGGACTGGCCGCCGCGCTGGCCGCGATCGCCGCCCGCTCCCCCGTGCCGGTGGAGCTCGCCATCGACCTGCCCGAGCACCGGCTGGCCCCTGCCGTGGAGAACACCGCGTACTTCGTGGTCAGCGAGGCGCTGGCCAACGTGGCCAAGCACAGCGGTGCGGCGACCTGCCGGGTCGCGGTGGTCGTCGCCGGGTCGGTCCTGCGGGTCACCGTCGAGGACGACGGCCGCGGCGGTGCGGTCCTCGCGCCCGGGCACGGGCTGGCCGGGCTCGCCGACCGGATGCGCGCGGTGGACGGCGTCCTGACCGTCGACAGCCCGCCCGGCGGGACCACCCGGCTGGTCGCGGAGCTGCCGTGCGGGTCGTGATCGCCGACGACTCGGTGCTGCTCCGGGAGGGCCTGGTGCGGCTGGTCGAGGAGGAGGGGTGCGAGGTCGTCGCCGCCGTCGGCGACGGCCCCGCACTGGTGCGGGCGGTGGTGGAGCACCGGCCCGACGTCGCCGTGGTCGACGTCCGGATGCCCCCGACCCACACCGACGAGGGGCTGCGGGCCGCGGTGGAGGCCCGGGCGGCCGTCCCCGGCACGGGGGTGCTCGTGCTCTCCCAGTACGTCGAGGTGGCCTACGCCGACGAGCTGCTCGCCGACGGCCGCGGCGGGGCCGGCTACCTGCTCAAGGACCGCGTCACCGACCTCGACTCGTTCCGGGCCGCGCTGACCGGCGTCGCCGCCGGCGGCACCGTGCTCGACCCCCAGGTGGTCGCCCAGCTCTTCGCCCGCCGCCGCGCCGACGACCCGGTGCGCCGGCTGACGCCGCGGGAGCGCGAGGTGCTCGGCCTGATCGCCGAGGGCTCCTCGAACGGCGCGATCGCCCGGCGGCTGGTGGTGACCGAGGGCGCCGTCGAGAAGCACACCCAGCGGATCTTCGCCAAGCTCGGCCTGACCCAGGACGAGGACCAGCACCGCCGGGTGATGGCGACCCTCGCCTACCTGCGCCGCTGACCGGGAGGTCGCCCACCGTGGAACCCGACGACGCTCCCGAGGTCCGCGTCCTCCTCAACACCAACGTGTCGATGTCACGGCACAAGGCCGCGGCGCAGGCCGTGCACGCCGCGCTGGCCGCCTTCGGCATCCCCCACGGTCGGGTCGTCGTGCTGGGCGGCCGGCCGGACGAGGTGGCCGCGATGGACGTCGTCGTGCGGGACGCCGGCCGCACCGAGGTGGCGCCCGGGACCCTGACCGCCGGTGCCACGGTGGTCCGCTGACAGCGGACCCCGTCCTCCTCACGCCTCGGATAAGGACCCCCTGCCCCCCGCGGCTCGCACGCTCGCTGCGGGACCCTGCAGGGGGCCGGCGAGCCTCGGGACGGGACCGGGTAGACAGCTCGGGTGACCGACCTCGCCGACCAGCTGCGTCCCGCCACACCCGAGGACTGGCCGTCGTTCAGCCGGGCCTTCTTCACCGCGTTCGCCGAGGATCCGCCCGCGTCCTTCGTCGACGCCGTCCCCGCGCACGCGGAGCTGGACCGCTCGCTCGGGCTGTGGGAGGGCGACCGGGTGGTCGCGACGTCCGGCGTCCACAGCCGGGAGCTGACCGTGCCCGGCGGCGTCGTCCCCTGTGCCGGCGTGACCTGGGTGAGCGTCGCGCCCAGCCACCGGCGGCGCGGCGTGCTCACCGCGGTCATGCGGCGCCAGCTCACCGAGCTCCACGAGCAGGGGCGCGAACCGGTCGCGGCGCTGTGGGCCTCGGAGTCCTCTATCTACGGCCGCTTCGGCTACGCGCCGGCCACCGAGCGCGGCAACCTCTCCGGCGACGTGGCCCGGCTGGCGCTGCGTCCGGACGTCGACCTCGGCGCGGGGCGGGTCGAGCCGGTCGGCGTCGAGGACTTCCGCGCGGCCGCCGTGGGCCTGCACGACCGGGTCCGCCGGTCCGTGCCCGGCAACCTCGCCCGCGATGCCCGCTGGTGGGACCGCGGTCTGGAGGACGACCCGGCCCGGCGCCACGGCGTGTCCGAGCGGCGCTTCCTGCGGTACGTCGAGCCCGACGGCACGGGAACCGGCTACGCCACCTACCGCGTCCGGTCGGCGTGGACCGACGACGGCCAGCCCGACGGCACCGTCGTCGTCGAGGAGGTGCGCTCCCTGACGACGCCGGCGTACGCGGCGCTGTGGCGGTTCCTGCTGTCGCTGGACCTCGTCCGCACGATGCGGGCGCCGAGCGCCTCGCCGGACGACCCGCTGCGGCACCTGCTGGCCGAGCCGCGGGCGCTGCGCGCGCAGCCGTACGACGCGCTGTGGGTGCGGCTGGTCGACGTCGGCCGCGCGCTGGCCGCCCGCCGCTACCCGGCCCGGGTCAACCTGGTGCTCGAGGTGCGCGACCGGTTCTGCCCGTGGAACGACGGCCGCTGGGCGCTCGTCGGCCACCCGGCCGGCGCCTTCTGCTCCGAGACCGACGCCGACCCCGACCTCGTGCTCGACGTCGAGGCGCTGGGCGCGGCCTACCTCGGCGGGGTGTCGCTGGCGACGCTGCAGGCGGCCGGCCGGGTCACCGAGGTCAGCCCGGGTGCGGTCACCCAGGCCGCGACGGCGTTCCGCTGGCCGGTGACCCCGTGGTGCCCGGACGAGTTCTGAAAGGACCCCGCTGCCCCCCACGCCTCGCTGACGCTCGGCGCGGGACCCTGCAGCGGGGCCGTTCCAGCACCTCAGCGGGTCGGCAGCCCGCCGGCCGGGCGGTGCCGGTTCTGCTCGTAGTCGGTGATCAGGCCGATCCGGCGCTCGTGCCGCTCCTCGCCGCTGAACGGCGTGGCGAGGAAGTGCAGCACCAGCTCGGTGGCCTCCTCGACGCTGTGCTGGCGGGCCCCGATGGAGACGACGTTGGCGTCGTTGTGCTGGCGGGCGAGCTCCGCGGTCGAGCGGTTCCACACCAACGCGGCGCGCACCCCGGGCACCTTGTTGGCCGCGATCTGCTCGCCGTTGCCGGAGCCGCCGATGACCACGCCGAGGCTGCCGGGCTCGGTCACCGTCCGCTCGCCGACCTCGAAGCAGAACGGCGGGTAGTCGTCCTGCGCGTCGTACTCGAACGCGCCGCAGTCGACCGGCTCGTGACCGGCGTCGGCGAGCGCCTGCTTGAGGTGCTCCTTGAACTCCAGGCCGGCGTGGTCGGTCCCGACGAAGACGCGCATGGCGGCGAGTCTGTCAGGCTGCCCGGGTGGCGGTGCTGGGTGTCGACGGGTGGCGCGGCGCCTGGGTCGGCGCCCGGTTGGACGGCCGGGCGGTGGAGCTGCTGGCGCTGCCCGACGCGGCCGCCGTCCTCGCCGTGCCGGACGTCGAGGTCGTCGGCATCGACATGCCGATCGGTCTGTCGGACGACGGCGTGCGGCTGTGCGACGTCGAGGCGCGGCGGCGGCTGGGCCGGGCGGGCAGCTCGGTCTTCCCCACCCCGGTCCGGGCGGTCCTGGCCACCGACGACTACGCCGAGGCCCGGGCGCTGTCGCGGGCGGCGACCGACCCGCCGCGTGCGCCGTCCGCGCAGTCGTTCCAGCTGGTGAGGGCGATACGGTCGCTGGACGACGCGCTCGGGGACCCGCCCACCGACCGCGTCGTCGAGGTGCACCCCGAGCTGGCGTTCCGCGCCCTCGACCCCGCCGTCCGGGACCCGAAGGGCACCGCCCGCGGGATGGCTCAGCGGCTGGCCGCCCTCCGTACGGTCATGGACGTCGACGCGGCACTGCTCGACGCTCCCCCACGGGTGCCGGCCGTGGACGCGCTGGACGCCTGCGCCGCCGCCTGGTCGGCTCGGCGGATCGCCGACGGCACCGCGGAGTGTGTCGGCGACGGCGGGACCGACGCCCGCAGCCGGCCGATGCGCATCTTCTGGTGAGGGAAGGACCGTGCAGGGGTCCGCTCTTCAGGTGACCCGGCGGACGACGGGCAGCGGCAGCACCCGCAGCAGCCCGGAGATCGGCCGCCACGGCCACTCGGGGACGTAGGCGCGCACCGGCTCCCGCTCGACGGCCGCGGTGAGTGCGTCGACGCCGGTGTCCAGGTCGACGGTGAACGGGCCGCGGCGGCCGACGTTGATGTCGGTGGCGATGTAGCCGGGCAGCACCGTGGTGACGCGGATGCCGGTGCCGAGGAGGTCGGAGCGGATCCCCTCGGCGAGGGAGTTCAGCGCCGCCTTGCTGGCGCCGTACGCCGTCCGGCTGCCGCGCATCCCCCGGACGGAGGCGACCGAGGAGACCAGGACGAGGTGACCGGAGCCCTGGGCGCGGAAGCACTCGACCGCCGCCTCGCACTGGGCGTGGCTGCCGAGCACGTTGGTGGCCAGGATGGCCCGGTTGTTCGCCGCTGCACCGGTGCCGATGGGGACGCCGTTGCCGATGCCGGCGTTGGCGATCACGCGGTCCAGGCCGCCGAGCCGTTCGGCCAGCGCCGGCACGACCGTGGCGACGGAATCGGCGTCGTCGACGTCCATCGCCGCGACCTCGACCCGGATGCCGGGATGGGTGGCGAGCAGCTCGCGCTGCAGGGCCTCGAGGCGGTCGAACCTGCGGGCGGCGAGCGCGAGGTCGCGGCCCATCGCGGCGAAGCGGCGGGCCATGCCCTCGCCGAGACCGGAGCTGGCGCCGGAGATCAGGATGCGCTGGCGGAGGGGGTGCGGCACCCGCTGAGGATGCCGCACCCCCTCCGCGCCGCTTCAGCGGCGGCCGGTCAGCTCCAGGGCGTCGGCCGGCACGGAGTCCATGTCGGGGCCGGAGAGCCGGGTCCGCTTGAGCTCCCAGAAGTCGGGGAGGTTGGCCAGCAGGACGGCGCCGTCGAAGGCCTTGCCGGCGGCCTCACCGGTGGGCACCTTGCTGATGACCGGGCCGAAGAACGCCACGCCGTCGATGTGCATGACCGGGGTGCCGACGTCGTCGCCGACCGGGTCCATGCCCGCGTGGTGGCTCTTCTCGAGGGCCTCGTCGTACTCGGTGGACGTGGCGGCCTCGGCCAGCGAGGCCGGCAGGCCGACCCGCTCCAGCGCGGGGGCGACCAGCTCGTCGAGCTCCACGCCCTCGTGGTGGCGCAGTGTGCCCATGGCCGTGTAGAGGTCGCCGAGGACCTCGTCACCGTGCTGCTGCGCCGCGGCGATCGCGACCCGCACCGGGCCGATCGCCTTCTCCATCATCTCCTGGTACTCCTCCGGCAGGTCCCGGCCGCGGTTGAGCACCGCCAGGGACATGACGTGCCAGTGCAGGTCGATGTCGCGGACCTTCGCCGCCTCCAGCACCCAGCGGCTGGTCAGCCACGCCCACGGGCACAGCGGGTCGAACCAGAAGTCCACGCGGGCCTTCACCGGCGCGCTCTGCACTGCCTCGGTCATGCGTTCCGCTCCTCGCGTCGTCCTGCCCGGCGACGGTGCGCCGGGGTCGTCTCTGCCGGTGCCAAGCCGGGCCGGGGAGCCGTTGTTCCCGCGGTCGCCCGGGCGTGGCGCCCCCGGTCCACGTCGGGGGCGTGTCGGAGGGCCGTGGGAAGCTCCCCTGCGTGGCCGTACCCAACCTGACCCGCGATGACGCCGCCGCCCGCGCCCGACTGCTGGCGGTCGACAGCTACGACGTCCAGTTCGACCTGACCGACGGCGCCGGGCGTCCCGGCGAGCACACCTTCGGGTCGACGACGACGGTGCGGTTCACCTGCCGCCAGCCCGGGGCCGACACCTTCATCGACCTGGTCGCCGAGAAGGTCCGCTCCGCGACGCTGAACGGCGAGCCGCTGGACGTCTCCGCCTACACCGAGGAGGGCGGCCTGCCGCTGCCGGGCCTGGCCGCGGAGAACACCCTCGTCGTCGAGGCCGACTGCCGGTACTCCAACTCCGGCGAGGGGCTGCACCGCTTCGTCGACCCCGAGGACGGGCAGGTCTACCTCTACACGCACTTCGAGCCGGCCGAGGCCAAGCGGGTGTTCACCTGCTTCGACCAGCCCGACCTGAAGGCCACCTACACCGTGCACGTCACCGCGCCGTTCGACTGGCAGGTCGTCTCCAACACCGGCGAGCGCACCGTCGAGGCCGGCCCCGGCGGCTCCCAGCTGGTGCACTTCGCGCCGACGAAGCGGCTGTCGACCTACCTGCTCGCGCTGGTCGCCGGCCCCTACGCGCGGGTCACCGACTCCCACGAGGGCATCCCGCTGGGGCTGTACTGCCGCGCCTCGCTGGCCCAGTACCTCGACCCCGAGGCGCTGTTCCGGGTCACCAAGCAGGGCTTCGACTTCTACCACCGGGTCTTCGACTACCCGTACCCGTTCGACAAGTACGACCAGCTGTTCGTGCCGGAGTTCAACGCCGGGGCGATGGAGAACGCCGGCGCGGTGACCTTCCT
>DATIMX010000293.1:0-7076 GCA_035474935.1 Geodermatophilus sp.
CGGCGCCCAGCTCGCGGCAGACGTCCAGCTTGGCCTGCGTGCCCGCGGTGGTGAAGACGCGGGCGCCGGCGCGGGCGGCCAGCTGGATGGCCATCGTCCCGATGCCGCTGGAGCCGCCGTGGACGAGGAAGTCGTCACCGCGCCGCAGGCCGGCCAGCATGAACACGTTCGACCAGACGGTGCAGGTCACCTCCGGCAGCGCCGCGGCCGTGGCCAGCTCCACCCCGGCCGGACGGGGCAGCAGCTGCCCGGCCGGGACGGCGACCCGCTCTGCGTAACCGCCGCCGGAGAGCAGGGCGCACACCTCGTCGCCGACCGACCAGCCGGTGACCCCCTCGCCGACCTCGCTGACGATCCCGCTGCACTCCAGGCCCAGGACCTCGCTGGCGCCCCGCGGCGGCGGGTAGTTGCCGGCCCGCTGGAGGAGGTCGGCCCGGTTGACCGCCGTGGCGACGACGTCGACGAGCACCTCCCCGGGCCGGCAGACCGGGTCGGGCACCTCACCCCAGCCGAGCACCTCGGGGCCACCGGATCCGCTGAGGGTCACCGCGCGCATGCCCCGACCTTAGGAGGACCCCGTCCCCGTCACCCCTCGTGGAAGGACCCCCTGCCCCCCGCCACTCGCGAACTCGCGCCAGGCCCCGTCCAGAGGCTCGCCGCGAGCGTGCGAGCGGTGAGGAGGACGGGGTCCTTGTTCCTGCAGGGGCCGGCGGGACCCGGGACGGGGCCATCCACGGCGATGCGGGTGGGGCCACTGTGTTCTGCGGGGAGCGACCGGGCCGCGCGTGGTCTCCCGGCTTGACCAGAACCGTGGCGTGCCGATGGGACACCGTCCGTCCTCGCCGCACCCCTGGAGCGACCCGTGCCGCAGTCCGCCGCCACCGCGTCCCCTGCCGACGACCCCGCTCTGCAGGAGCTGCGGGGCGTCGTCGAGGCGATCCACCGCTCCCACGGGGTCGTCGAGTTCGCGCTGGACGGCACGGTCCTCACCGCGAACGAGAACTTCCTGTCGCTGATGGGCTACGAGCTCGCGGAGGTCCAGGGTCAGCACCACCGGCTGTTCTGCGAGCCGGAGCTGGTCGAGAGCAGGGAGTACGCCGACCTCTGGCGTCGCCTGTCCGGCGGCGCCTTCGAGTCGGGGGTGTTCAAGCGGCTGGCCAAGGGCGGTCGGGTGGTGTGGCAGCGGGCCAGCTACAACCCCGTCCTGGACGGTGACGGCCGACCGGTGAAGGTGGTCAAGCTGGTCACGGACGTCACCGAGGCCATGCAGGAGGTCACCGAGCAGCGCGGCGCGGTCTCGGCGATGGACCGCTCCCAGGCCGTCATCGAGTTCGCCCTCGACGGGACCGTGCTGACCGCGAACCGCAACTTCCTGGACCTGATGGGCTACCGGCTGCAGGAGGTCACCGGCAAGCACCACAGGATGTTCGTCGACCCGGTGCAGGCGGCAGGGGACGAGTACGCCCAGTTCTGGCAGCGGCTGGCGCAGGGCGCGTTCGAGGGCGGTGTCTACCGGCGGCTGGCCAAGGGCGGGCGCGAGGTGTGGCTGCAGGCCACCTACAACCCGATCCTCGACGACACCGGCAAGCCGCTGAAGGTCGTCAAGTTCGCCAGCGACATCACCACCGCCAAGCTGGCCGACGCCGAGTTCCGCGGCCGTGTCGCGGCCATCGACCGGGCCCAGGCGGTCATCGAGTTCGCCCTCGACGGCACGGTGATCGCGGCCAACAAGAACTTCCTGGAGACCATGGGCTACGCCCTGCACGAGGTCCAGGGCAGGCACCACCGGATGTTCTGCGAGCCGGACCTGGTCAGCAGCGACGACTACGCCCAGTTCTGGGAGCGGCTGGCCAGCGGCGCCTTCGAGAGCGGTGAGTACCGGCGGCTGGCCAAGGGCGGGCGCGAGGTGTGGCTGCAGGCCACCTACAACCCGATCCTCGACGACACCGGCAAGCCGCTGAAGGTCGTCAAGTTCGCCACGGACATCACCGAGGCCAAGCTGCTCAACGCCGACCACAGGGGCAAGGTCGCCGCCATCGACCGCGCGCAGGCGATCATCGAGTTCGACCTCCGGGGCCGCATCCTGACGGCCAACCAGAACTTCCTCGACGCCGTGGGCTACACGCTGCCCGAGCTCCGGGGCAAGCACCACCGGATCTTCGTCGACCCCGCCCACGCCGCCTCCGACGCCTACGTCGAGTTCTGGGAGCGCCTCGGCAAGGGCAAGTACGAGGCCGGGGAGTTCAAGCGCTTCGACAAGGACGGGCGGGAGGTGTGGCTGCAGGCGACCTACAACCCGATCCTCGACGAGAACGGCCGCCCGCTGAAGATCGTCAAGTTCGCCTCGGACATCACCCGGGAGAAGCGGCGCAACGCCGAGTTCATCGGCAAGGTGGCCGCCATGGACCGGGCCCAGGCGGTCATCGAGTTCGCCCTGGACGGCACGGTGCTCGCCGCCAACCGCAACTTCCTCCAGGTCATGGGCTACACGGCCGCCGAGGTCCAGGACAAGCACCACTCGATGTTCTGCGACCCCGCCTACGCCACCTCGGACGCCTACCGCGAGTTCTGGCGCCGGCTCGGCAACGGCGACTACCACAGCGGTGAGTACCGGCGCGTGGCCAGCGACGGCCGGGACGTGTGGATCCAGGCGACCTACAACCCGATCCTCGACGACACCGGCAAGCCGTTCAAGGTCGTGAAGTTCGCCGTCGACGTCACCGAGGAGAAGCTGCGCCGGGCCGAGGTCGAGGCGCGGGTGAGCGCGATCGACCGGGCCCAGGCGGTCATCGAGTTCGACCTCGAGGGCAACGTCCTCGGCGCCAACGAGAACTTCCTGCGCACCATGGGCTACTCCGCGCGGGAGATCGTCGGCCACCACCACAGCGAGTTCTGCGACGACGAGTACATCCGCTCGAAGGAGTACCGCGACTTCTGGATCCGGCTCGCCAAGGGCGAGGTGATCGCCGGCCGTTTCCACCGGCGGGGCAAGTTCGGCCGGGACGTGTACATCCAGGCGACCTACAACCCGGTCCTCGACCTCGACGGCAAGGCGGTGAAGATCGTCAAGTACGCCTACGACGTCACCGAGCACGTCCTCCACCAGCAGCGGGTCGAGGCCGGCGCGCGCGAGATGACCGGCCTGGTCCGCCGGCTGTCGACGTCCATCGAGGGCGTCTCGCACGACTCGCAGACCGCCACCGGGCTGGCCGAGGAGACGCAGGGCAACGCCGAGCGCGGCGTCGAGGCGCTGCGCGCCTCGCTGGAGGCCATCGGCCTGATCCAGAAGTCGTCGGTGGCGATCACCGAGATCGTGCGGGTCATGGGGGAGATCGCCAACCAGACCAACCTGCTGGCGTTCAACGCCTCGATCGAGGCGGCGCGGGCCGGCGAGCACGGCGTCGGCTTCTCCATCGTCGCCGGTGAGGTGCGCAAGCTGGCCGAGCGCTCCTTCGAGGCGGCGCAGCAGATCGGCACGCTGATCGACGAGTCGGCCGAACGGGTGCAGCAGGGGTCGGAGGTGTCCCGGCGGGCGGAGTCCGCGTTCGAGCGGATCGTCGGCAGCGTCACCCGCACCACCGAGGCCATCCGGAGCATCTCGGAGTCCACCCGGGAGCAGCAGGAGACCTCCCGCGCCGTCGACGCGCTGATCGCCGAGCTCGCCCGCACGGAGTCCTGAGACCGGCATGGCGGCAACCGAGGAGGAGGCGGCGCCCGACGTCGTGTACGGCCTGCTGCGGCTGGCCGGCATGGACGTCGCGCTCCCGCTGTCCGCGCTCCGCGAGGTCGTGCCCTGCCCGCTCGAGCTGGCCGGGATCCCCGCCTCGGCGCCCGGCCTGCTCGGCGCGATCGAGCTGCGCCGGCTGGTGCTGCCGGTCGTCGACCTGCGCCCGGTCATCGGGCGACCCGACGACCGGCGTCCGGACCAGGTCGTGGTGGTCCTCGCCCACGGCGGCCAGGTGCTGGGGTTGCTGGCCGACGAGGTCCGCGGGGTGACGCGGCTGCCCGCCTCCGCGCTGGTGCCCGCCCGGGCGCACGGCGAGCGGCTGCTGTTCTCGCACACCTTCCGCCACCCCGACACCGGGCGGGCGCACACGGTGCTCGACGCCGAGGCGGTGTTCAGCCGTCCCGGCGTGCCCACCGTGGACGACGTGACGCGGGAGTCCACCGCCGTCGCGACGCGCGGCCGGGGCGGCGGCGGGGTGCGGATGCTGACCGTCGTCCGCTGCGGCGCGTACCGGTTCGCGATCGACGCCGCCCACGTGCACACGACGCTGCCCACCCCCGACCTGCGCCGCTCCGTGCTCTCCGGCCCGGCCTGCCCCGGTGTCATCACCCACGCCGACCGGGAGGTGCCGGTGGTCGACCCGCTGGCGCTGCTCGGTCTCGGCCGGCTGCGCCCGGAGGAGATCGGGGCCGGGCTGGTGCTCGACCTGGGCAACGGGTACGTCGTCCTGGCGCTCACCGCGCTGCTCGAGCTGGCCGAGGTCCCCACCGCGGACGTCCTGCCGGTGCCCGGCCACGCCGTGGCCCGCCCTGACCTGGTCACCGGCATGACCCAGGTCGACGGCGTCGGCGACTGCCTCGTGCTGGCCGGCGAAGCACTGCTGGCCGACCCGCAGCTGTCCGGTTTCGCAGCGGTCAACACCGCCGTCGTCGCCGCGGCGGACCGCGGCGACGGTGCCGCGACGGCGGCCGTGGTGGCGACGGCCGCCGCCACCGGGGCACCGAGCTACCTGACGTTCTCCATCGGGGTGGACGTCACGGTGCCGCTGGAGCAGGTCACCGAGATCCTGCCCTACCCCGACGCGCTCACCGCGACGGCGGTGGACGGCCTGCTCGGGGTGGTCGTGCACCGGCGCGCCACGGTGCCGGTCCTCTGCCTGTCGACCCTGCTCGGCCGGGAGCACCGGCCGCCGACCGCGACGTCGTGCCTGCTGCTGGTGGACGTCGACGGTGGGCCGACCGCCTTCGCGGTGGAGGTGCTGCGCTCGATCGACCCGCTGACCTGGCGGGACGCCGACCAGCAGGTGCGCGGGGCTGCCGAGGACCGAGGGGCGACGCTGCGCACGGCGCCCCTGGTGCGGGTCGGCGCGCACGCCCGGCTGCTGCCCGACCTCGACCTGCGGGCGATCGCGCGGCGGGCCGCCGCGGGGCGCGCCGCCCCCCGGGCAGCGGAACTGGCCTCCGTGGGCTGAGCCGCCGCGGCAGCTCAGCCCACGCCCCGCGCCACCGGCACCCGCGCGCCCGATACCGCGACGCTGCGCGGGCCGTCGCCGGGGCCCTCTGCCAGGTCCGCGAGGACCCCGCCCACCGCCTGCCGCGACACCCGCATCCCCTCGGTGTCCCCGGTGCCGGAGAGGGCGGCCGGCTCGTCGCCGTCGGTCAGGTACACCGGCTGCACGAGCGTCCAGTCCAGCCCGCTGCGGCGGACGATTTGCTCCTGCCGCTCGTGGTCGGCGATCTGGGGGCGCAGCAGGACGGCGAACACCAGCCGGCTGGACAGCGGCAGCCGGTCGCTGGTCTCCCCGACGCCGTAGGAGGACTGGACGACCAGCCGCCGCACACCGTGCTGCCGCATGGCGGCGACCACGGTCGCGGTGCCGCGCGAGCGCACGTCCGGCGTGGTCCCCGCGCTGCCGAACAGCCGCACCCGCAGCGGCGGCTCGCTGATGCCCAGCGTCACCACGACCGCGTCCTGCCCACGGACGGCGCGCCCGACGTCCTCCGGCACGGTGGCGTCGCCGTCCACCGCCCGGACCCCCGCACGGCCCCCGAACACCGCACTCGCCCGGCGGGCGAAGGCGGTCACCTCGTGCCCACGGCCGGCGAGCGTCTCCACCGCCGCCCGGCCCGATCCCCCGGTTGCCCCCACGACCAGCACCTTCACGTCCCTGCTCCTCTCGGGAGTGCCGATCCGCTGACCGGCACCTCCGAGACTGGCGAGCCCCGACCGCGCGGCCCATGACCGCGCGTCCGGAGCCCGTGCCCGTTCGTCCGGACGGCCTGGACGTCCGGTGCTCGCCCGGCCAGGGTGGGGACGTGGCCACCGAAGCGGCGCCCGACCGGCCGTGGACGCCGGTCGACCCGGTCGGCGGCGTGCTCGCCGACCTGCGGATCCGGGGCGTCTTCTACTGCCGGGCGGAGGCGACTGCTCCCTGGGGCGTGGCGATGCCCGCCCTCGACGGTTGCATGAGCTTCCACGTCGTCACCGAGGGCAGCTGCGTGCTGGAGGTCGACGGCGTGCAGTCCGTCCTGGGGCCCGGGGACCTGGCGCTGGTGCCGCACGGCCGGGGGCACCTGCTGCGCAGCGGTCCGGACGCGCCGATCGCCGGCCGGGCCGACCTGCTGCCCCAGCAGTACCTCGCGGACCACTACTCGGTGCTGAGGCTGGACGGCGGCGGGGCGCCGGCCGGGATGGTGTGCGGCGTCGTCCAGCCCGACCGGCCCGGGGCGGCCCACCTGCTCGACCTGCTGCCGCCGGTCCTGCGCGTCGACGGCCGGGACGCCGCTCGCGCCGGCTGGCTGCCGGTGCTGCTCGGGGTGATCGCCGACGAGGTCCGGCACGACCGGCCCGGGTCCGAGGCGGTGGTCACCCGGCTCGCCGACGTCGTGATCATCCAGGCCGTGCGCTCGTGGCTCGACACCGCGGCCACCGGGCCGGGCTGGCTACGCGCACTGCGCGACCCCCAGGTGGGACGGGCGGTGGCGCGGCTGCACCGGGAGCCCGGGACGGCGTGGACGCTGACCCGCCTCGCTCGGGAGGCGCGGATGTCCCGCTCCTCGTTCGCCGCCCGCTTCACCGAGCTCGCCGGGGAACCGGCCATGCACTACGTCGCCCGCTGGCGGATGCACCTGGCCACCGTGGCCCTCGCCGACGGCGCGCGGGTCGGCGAGCTCGCTCGGCACCTGGGCTACGAGTCGGAGGCCGCCTTCTCCCGGGCTTACAAGCGGGTGGTCGGGGTCCCGCCGGTCACGGCGGCGCGGAGGGATCCCGGACGCGCCGAGGCGCCGGCTGCGGCGGATGCGGCCGGCTGAGACCCCTGGCGGCCCCGCCGGCCCCTGCGCCGGTCCCG
>DATIMX010000294.1:0-3812 GCA_035474935.1 Geodermatophilus sp.
CACCAGGAGCAGCCAGCCCCGGGCCATGTGCACGCGTTCGAGGGGCGGACCGGTCTGCTCGTCGGCGAGGTTGTCCAGGATCTCGTCGTACGTCGCGAGGCCCTCCTGCAGGTGCCCCTGCCAGCCGAGGCCGAGCCCGAGCAACGCCTGTGCTTCGACCCGCACCGGGTCGCCCGGCAAGGCCAGGTCGAGCGCTCGCTGCGCCCAGTCCACCACATCCGGACCCCGCAGCCGCCCGACGGCGTGCAGTGCCGATCGCTGCGCCACCACCGCGCGCAGCGAGGCGTCGTCCGCGTCGTCGGTGCGGTCCCAGGCTGCGCGGAGCAGGCGCTCGGCCTCGACGGGCTGCCCGCGAAGGACGGCGAGGTATCCCAGAGCGGCGTTGCGCAACGGTCCCGGGGCGAAGGCGACGGCCTCCCGCGCGAAGGCCTCCGCCTGGATCAGGTCGCCCGCGCCGGTCATGGCGTCCACGGCTCGCAACAACCGCTGCTCCCGGCTCGTACGGTCCGGGCTCAGCCTGCTTCCTTCGACGAGCGCCCACGCCGCTCCGGACCAGGCACCGACGGTCGCCTGCCGCCGCGCGAAGGCGTCGAGATCGGACACGAGCTCGGGATCGGGTGGGGTCACGGCCATGACGCGGTGACGCAGCGCCGATGCCTCGTCGTCGACGAGCCCGGCCGCCACGGAATGCAGTCGCACCCGTCCGGCCGGCCCGAGCTGTTCGTACACGGCCGCCTGGACCAGCGGATGGCTGAAGGTGACGTCGCGGACACCGGTGTCGTCGCGCAGCTGCAGCAGGTTGAGATCGACGGCCTCGTCGAGAGCGTCGACCGGGTGGGTCACCTCCGCGAGCGCCGCGGCGGTGTTGAGCGACGTCGCCCCGCCGAGCACGGCGGCGGCCTCCACCAGTCGACGTGCCGCAGGACTGCAGGCGTCCAGCCTGGCGACGACCCTCATGGCGAACGCACCGGGAGCCGGCAGCACCGGCTCCCACGTACGCCACCGCTCCTCAGGCATCTCCGAGAGCAGGGTGGTGATGTAGAGCGGGTTGCCCTCGGTGTGGGCGTGCAGCTGCCGGGCGACCCTGGTCGGCAGCCGCTGCACGCCAAGAGCGGTGGCGAGGCTCTTGATCTCCTCAGGAGGGAGTGCGGGAAGCCTGATGGTGGTTCCCGTCCGCCCGGCCGCCATCCGGCTCAGGCCCTCCGGGAGCCGGGGCGCCTCCTCGCTGCGTTGGGCGAGGACGGTGAGCACCCGCTCACCCACGAGCCGGCGCACCACGAACAGGAGCGCGCGGAGCGAGTCGACGTCCGCCCAGTGGGCGTCGTCGATGACGATCACGACCGGCGCCTTCTGCTCGAGATCTTCGAGCGACTCGAGGATGCGGACACCGACGCCGACGGGTTCCTCGGCGGGCAGCGAGCGGTTCCGGCTCGCCAGGAGCCTCGAGTTGCTCACGCCTGCCCGGCGCATCAGCTGGTCGGCCACCCCGAACGCGACGAACGCCTCCCACTGCTCGCCGGTGGCCCGCAGCACGGTCAGATCCGACTCCTCGGACAGGAAGTGGTCGAGAACCGCCGACTTGCCGATCCCGGCCGGCCCGTCGACGAGGACAAGCCGCGGTTGACCTGCCCTGACCGTCGCGAGCTCGGCCCGCAGCAGCGCGATCTCCGAGTGACGTCCGACGAAGGGGGCGGCGTTGTCGGGAACGGTCACGGCACACCTCCTCGACACAGCGGACTCCACGGCGTCCGCATCGCGTAGAGCATGGCCCGACCGACGGGTTCTTCGTCCCCGGAGCATGCCTAGTCTCGGCCTAGGCATCCGTCCGGCGCGAACGGACAGCCCCGCGCCGGAGCATGCACCGTATGTGCGGGTGGGTTCAGACGACTGCGGTGTCCGACGCCGACCACGGCGGGAGACCAACGGCGCCGATCATGTCGCGACGTCAGATTCTCCACGGGATCGGCGCACTCACCGCGGCAGCGTTGCTCACTGCCTGCACGCCGTCGCGGCCGGCGGTTCCCGACACAGGCGGCACCGCTCCGGCCGGCGGAGCGCCCTCGGCGAATCCGTCGGCGGTCCCTGCCGATCTCGGCACCGTGATGACGGGAATCGACGAGGTCCAGGTGTGGCAGGAGGAGTTCTACAAAGACCTGCACCGCCATCCGGACGTCTGGGGTGAAGAGGTGCGCACCGCGGAGAAGGTGACGAATAAGCTCCAGGAGATCGGCGTCGACGAGGTTCTCCAGATCGGCGGCGGAGTCGTCGGCATCATCCGCAACGGCGACGGTCGGAGCGTTCTCTTCCGCGCCGACATGGATGCCCTCCCCGTGACCGAAGCCACCGGCCTGGAGTACTCGTCCACGGAACCGGGAAAGATGCACGCCTGTGGCCACGACGCGCACGTGGCGTCCGGGCTGGGCGCAGCAGCATTGCTGGCCAAGAACAGAAGTGCCTGGTCCGGCACCTATATCGCCCTGTTCCAGCCCGGGGAAGAGACCGGCAAGGGCGCCCAAGCCATGATCGACGACGACCTGGTCGGCAAGCTCTCCGCAGTCAAGCCCGACGTGTGCCTGGCCCAGCACGTCCTCACGGTGCCGGAATCCGGCAACATCGCCACCCGGTCCGGTCCCGTGCTGTCCGCCGGCGACAGCATCAAGGTGACCGTCTTCGGAAAAGGCGCCCACGGGTCGATGCCGCAGCTGGGTGTGGATCCGGCCGTGCTGGCCTCCTCGATCGTCCTGAGATTGCAGGGCATCGTCTCCCGCGAAATCGCGCCGAGCGATTTCGGTGTCGTGACCGTGGGAGCGATCAAGGTCGGCAGCGCACCGAACGTGATCAGTGACCGGGCCGAGCTGCTCATCAACGTCCGGGCCTACGACAACGCGGTACGGGAGAAGATCCTGCAAGCGGTCAACAGGATCGTCCGGGCAGAGTGCCAGGCGTCCGGGTCGCCGCAGGACCCCACCCTGGAGACCATCGCCGCGTTCCCGCTCACGGTGAACGACCCGACGGTCACCGAAGCAGTGACGCAGGCCTTCACCCAGGCGTTCGGAGCCGATCGGGTGCACGAGCTGGCCCCCGTGCCGGCCTCGGAGGACTTCAGCCTCATCCCGGCGGCCTTCGGAGTGCCCTTCACCTACTGGGGGAACGGCGGCTTCCTGCCGGGCATGCCCGTCGTGGGCAACCACAACCCGGCCTTCGCGCCGGCGATCCAGCCGACTCTGCGCACGGGCACCGAGGCTGCCGTCGCCGCGACGCTCGCGTACCTCGGCTAGGAGGAGAGGTAGCCTCCTGCCATGGCGCCGGTGCTGGGTGATCGGTGTACCGAGATGGCCCGCGCACTCGACGAGCCGATGGCCGGCACCGCGCCCTCGACCCGGCGCTGGCTGTGTCTGGAACGGACAGAAGCGTGGCCCTCCGACATCACCCGGGTCGATGAGCCCGAGGTTCGGGCTCTGCTCACCCGGGCGTCGGCGGCCGATTTCCGACCGCTGCTCATCCGGAGCACGCAACGCGGACCGGCCGGGCGACCGCCGCGGATCTTCCTGACCGACACCGCCCCGGGCCGCTCCCTGACCACGGTGCTCGACATCGAGCGGCCCGAGCAGTGGGGCGACGTTCCGCTACCTGGCCCCGATCAGGCGCTCCCCGGTGATCCGGTGACCGCTCCGCTGTTCCTGATCTGCACCCACGGGGAGCGCGATCCCTGTTGCGGTCTCGAAGGACGGGCGCTCGCGGATGCCGTCGCCGGACCGGACGTCTTCGCCTCCAGCCACCTCGGTGGACACCGCTACGCGCCGACCGCCCTG
>DATIMX010000295.1:0-5756 GCA_035474935.1 Geodermatophilus sp.
GTACCGCCTTCCTCTACGGGCGCCTGCACGCGCTCGAGGAAGCGCGGGCAGAGCAGTCACAGCAGCACTTCGACGACGCCTGGAAGGCGGCCGGCCGCAAGTCCCTGCACCGCTGGCTGCGATGACTCCTCGCATGCCCCCCGCTGACCCCGGCCGGTCGTCGGCGTGCCGGGGTCACCGACGGCGGATGCAGAAGCCAGCCGGCCCCGCCCAGTCGGTCAACGCCAGGTTGAGCCGGACGACGTTGACATACGGGGTGCCCCGATTGCCGTGGCGGGCGGCGCCGGAACGGGAGAGGCCCTGGTCAGTCGCCTGACCAGGGCCTCTCCACGTGGGGTGAGTGACGGGGCTCGAACCCGCGACACCCAGGATCACAACCTGGTGCTCTACCAGCTGAGCTACACCCACCACGTCTCCCGGACGGCCGCTCGTCAGCGGGTCGTCCGGGAACCGGTACCACGATACCGGAGACCCTCAGGCGTCCGACGCGGCCGGGGGTGTCTGCCCGGGGGCGCCGGCGTCCTCGGCCGCGAACAGCTCGGCGAAGGACGCCGTGACCGTGGCGGCGGCCGCCTGCGCCTGGGACGTCGAGGGGCCCGGGACGTCGACGAACAGCGTCTGCCGGTAGTAGGCGAGCTCGCGCACCGACTCGATGATGTCGGCCAGCGCGCGGTGGGCCAGACCCTTCTGCGGCTGGGCGAAGTACACCCGCGGGAACCAGCGGCGGGCCAGCTCCTTGATCGAGGAGACGTCGATCATCCGGTAGTGCAGGTGGTCGTCGAGCTCGGGCATGTCCCGGGCCAGGAAGCCGCGGTCGGTGCCGATCGAGTTGCCGCACAGCGGCGCCGTCCGCCGCTCGGGCACGAACCGCTTCACGTAGGCCAGGAGCTGCTGCTCGGCCTCGGCGACGGTGAGCGTCGAGGCGCGCACCGCCTCGGTGAGGCCGGACTTGGCGTGCATCTCGGTGACGACGTCGACCATGTCCTCCAGCGCGGCGTCGTCGGCGGAGATCACCAGGTCCAGGCCCGGGTCGAGGACGTTGAGCTCGGAGTCGGTGACCAGCACCGCGACCTCGATGAGCTTGTCCCGGGTGAGGTCCAGCCCGGTCATCTCGCAGTCGATCCAGACCAGGTGTCCCGCGCTGTCCGCCACGGGTTCCGACCCTACGTGCCACCCGTCCCGGTCGCCCGCACGCCCAACCCGTACCCCACCCGCCACTCCGAGGCCGCTCGGGAGCCGGGAACGGGCCCCGCGCCTCGCTAGGCTCCGGCGCGACGGCCTCGAGCCCAGGGAGACCCACCGTGCCGCATGCCGCCCCCCTCGTCGACCGAGCGGCCCCGCCGGCCCCTGGCTCGACGAGGACCGCCCTCCGCCACCCGGTGGCCACGCTCCGGTGGCTGTGGCCGGCCTACGTCACGCCGGGCCGCCCCGGCCGCCCGACGACCCAGCAGGAGCTGCGCTGGATCTACACCGCGTGGCTGGGTGCCTTCCTGCTGAAGATGCTCGGCTCGTCGTGGGACGTCTCCTGGCACTTCAGGTGGCTGCGTGACGACCTCGCCCCGCCGCACCTGCTCAATTCCGCCGGCACCGTCGTGGTCGTCGCGCTGGTCCTCTTCTCGAGCTACACCGGCTACGGCGTCGACCGCCGCGCCCTGCGCCTGATGCAGGTGGGCACCGGGCTGTTCCTGGTCGCCGTCCCGGTCGACATCGTCAACCACCGGATCAACGGGCTGGACATCACCAGCTGGAGCCCCAGCCACGCGCTGCTCTACCTCGGGACGGCGGTCATGCTGGCCGGGGCGCTGCGCGGCTGGTGGCTCCACGCCGCGCCCGGCCGGGTGCGGGACGCCGTCGCGCTGGGCCTGTGGCTCTTCTTCGCGGAGAACGCGCTGTTCCCCAACCAGCACCAGGAGTACGGCGTCCTCTCGCTGCGCGCCTACGAGGCCGGGCGGACGACGGCCGAGCCGCAGCTGCTGGACTTCGCCGTCGCCCAGGCGCAGAGCCCGACGTCGTTCATGCTCCCGGTGCCGGCCTGGGTGCACCCGGCGTGGTTGCTGTGCGCCGGGCTGCTCACCCTCGTCGTCGCCCGGCGGGTCACCGGGCTGCGCTGGGCCGCCACGACGGTCGCGGCCGCCTACCTGGCCTACCGCGCGGTCGTGTGGCTGGGCCTGGTGGCGATCGGCTTCCCGCCCTCGGTGCTGCCGCTGGCGCTGCTCGCCGGCGCGGTCGCCGTCGACCTCGCCGTCACCCGTCGGGTGCCCGGCTGGCTGGCCGGTCCGCTGGTCGCCGCGGTCACCTACGGCGCGGGTGCGGCCCTGGACGCCGTCGGGCTCCTCCCGCCGTGGGACTGGCGGCCGGAGGTGGTCCTGGCCACCGCGCTGGCGGCCACCCTCCTGTGGACGCTGCTCGACGCGGTGGCCCGGAGCCGGTGGCTGGCCGCCTGGTGCGCGCCCCTCGAGGAGCACGGGGGGACGCCCGCCGTCCCGGTGCCGGGCGGCGCGCCGACCCGCTGAGCGTCCCGGACCGGCCCGTCACATGCCGTAGCGTCGGGGACAGCCCCTCCCGGTGACCGCGCCGCGATGCCGCTCCACCGCCCCCTGCTCCCCGCCCCGGAGGACCGACGTGCTGGCCCTGACCCCTCGGCCGCTGCAGACGGCGGGGGAGCGTGCGCTCTTCGCCGAACTGGCCCGCTGGGACACCGGCGGCGCGGTCCGGGGTGCGGTCGTCGCCTCCCTGCCGGTGCTCGACGGGCCGGTGGGTCGCCGGATCTCCGACGCGGTGCTCTTCGTGCCGGAGGGCCTGGCCGTGGTCCGCATCGCCGAGGTGGCCCGGCAGCGCGGCGTGGTCACCGCGCTGCCCGAGGGGGCGTGGACCGTCGGTCCCGAGGCCGGCCGCCCGGGCGAGGTGCTGCAGCTCTCCGGCGGCGGGTCCACCCCGCTGGACGGGCTGATGCGCGCCGGCATGGACACCGCCGTGCGGCTGCGCCGCGCCGGCCTGGAGCCCGGCCGGATCGCCCGGCTGACCGTGCTGGTCGGCGACCTCTCCGGCCTGGTACCCGCCGACGGCGACCTGGGCGAGGGCGACCAGGTCGCGCTGCTCGAGCCGCGCTCGCTGCTGCTGGGCATCGCCCGCGCGGCCCGCTACACCGGCGTCGCCAACCCGCGCCTGTGGACGACGGCCGACGTGCGTGCCGCCCTGGACGCCCTCGAGCTCGACGGCCGGGTGCCCACCACCCAGGAGCTCAACGGCGAGGGCTTCCCGTACTCGCCCTACGTGCTGCGGACACCCGAGCTGCTCGCCCCGGCCGCGATGGCCGCGGCGGTGGCGGGGACGGAGGCCGGGGGAGCGGTCCCGGTGCCGGCGGCGCACCACCCGGCGCCGCACGCCGCCGCGCCCGAGCCGATGCGTCCCCTGGTCGACCCGGAAGCCGCCGCGGCCGTGGCCGCCGCCGCGATCCGCGCCGACGAGGAGGCCGCCCGCGCCGCGGCCCCCGCCTACGCGCGCGCCCAGGACCTCGCCGTCTCTCCGGCGGCCTCGCCGTCGACCGCGACCGCGGCACCGGTCCTCACCGCACCGTCGGCTCCCGTCGTCCGGGACACCCTCATCGGGCCCACCGTCGGCGTCCGCGAGGAGGACTCGGGCGGCATCGGCGGGCCGTTCGCGGACGCCGCCGAGCCCGGGATCCCCCAGCCGGCCGCCGAGCAGGTCGCCGCCTCACCCGCCGAGCCGGTCGCCGTCCGACCCGCCGCGTCGCCGGTCCCCGTCGAGCCCCCTGTCGCCTCCGGCGCCCGGCCCGCCGGCGTCCCCCTCGTGGGGCCGCGCCGGCGGCAGCACGTGCGGCGGCGGACCGCGTTGCTCGTCGCGGCCGCGCTGCTGCTCGTCGTCCTCCTCGGCGTGGGCGTCACCGCGCTCCTCGGCGGGGACGAGGCGGCGGACGCCGGTGCGTCGCCGTCGACCGCCGCGCAGGGCGGAGCGTCCGCCGGGGCCGTCGGTGGGCCGCAGCCCGGGCAGATCGAGACGGTCGACGGCCGAACCTTCGTCGCCCAGCGGGTGCAGACCGACCCCACCTGCGTCGGCAACTCCTACGGCACGGTGGCCGACTTCTTCGCCACCACCGACTGCGCGGGCCTGGCGCGGGCGCTGTACTCGACCGACGTCGGCGGCCGGCCGGTCGTCGTCGCGGTGTCGCTGGCCGACATGGGTGAGGAGAGCGGCGCCCTGGCGCTGCGCGCGCTGGCCGACCGGAACGGCAGCGGGAACGTCAGCGACCTGCTGCGCGAGGGCGTCCGCTACCCGGGTGGTCCCGCGCAGCTGTCCGGCGCGGAGTACGCCAGCGCCGTCTCGGGCAGCAGCGTGACGATCGTCGAGACCGCCTGGGCCGGACCCGGGCCGGCCGGGTCGACCGCCGACCTCGACGTCGTCGCCTCGACCGCGCTGGTGCTGCCCATGCCGCAGCCCGCTCCCTGATCGGCGCTCCCGCAGCACCGACCGGCTGAGCTCATCGTCCCGGCTCCTGGCTCACGCCCAGTGGTGGGCCAGGACCCTCGACGATCAGCTCACCTGGTCGTCGGGGACGGCTCCGGTGGTCGCGGCGGCCTCGGCCATCGCGGCGAGCAGCGCGGCCGTCCGCCGGCGGGGCAGCCGGCCGGCGCTGTGCGGGGTCGAGTTGACCAGCCCGAAGACGGCGTGCGCCCGGGCGCGGTTGGTCGCGGTGTCCGAGTCGGTGTGCAGCCGCCCCAGCACGTCGACCCACACCTCCACGTAGCGGCGCTGCAGCCGGCGCACCTGCGCGGCGTCCTCGTCGGCCAGCGAGCCGAGGTCGCGGTCGTGCACGGTGATCAGCGCGGGGTTGTCCAGCGCGAACTCGACCTGGAAGGCGATCAGCGTGCGCAGCTGCGCCATCGGGTCGTCGCCGGCGGCGGCCACCCGTGCGGTGCCGCCCTCGAGCAGCCGCTCGCTGATCCGCAGCAGCATCTCGGCGAGCATCGCGTCCTTGCTGGCGAAGTGCCGGTAGATCGCCGGCCCGGTCACCCCGACGGCCGCGCCGACGTCGTCCACGCCCACGGCCCGGGACCCGCGCTCGGCGAACAGCTGCGCGGCGGCCCGGAGGATCTGCTCGCGGCGCGACGGGCGGGCCGCGTCCGCGTGCAGCGCGGTGTTGGCGTCCGTCACGGCCGGGATGTTAACGCTCGTTGACCCGGTGCGTGAACCCTCGTTAACATCCCGGTCGTGGACGCCCCCGTGCTGGCCGGCAGGCCGACGACCGACGGCGCGGCCGCCGCGCGCAACGCCGAGGCGCACGCCGCGCTCGTCGCCGACCTGGCCGAGCAGCTGCGCCGGGTGGCGCTCGGCGGCGGGGAGCGGGCCCGCGAGCGGCACACCGCACGGGGCAAGCTGCTGCCGCGCGAGCGGGTCGACGCCCTGCTCGATCCGGGCAGCCCGTTCCTGGAGCTCTCGCCGCTGGCCGCGCACGGCATGTACGGCGGCGAGGCGCCGGCCGCCGGGATCATCACCGGCATCGGCCGGGTCGCCGGGCGCGAGGTCGTCGTCGTCGCCAACGACGCCACCGTCAAGGGCGGCACCTATTACCCGATGACGGTGAAGAAGCACCTGCGGGCGCAGGAGGTGGCGCTGCACAACCGGCTGCCCTGCGTCTACCTGGTCGACTCCGGCGGCGCGTTCCTGCCGATGCAGGACGAGGTGTTCCCCGACCGCGAGCACTTCGGCCGGATCTTCTACAACCAGGCCACCATGTC
>DATIMX010000296.1:0-2032 GCA_035474935.1 Geodermatophilus sp.
GGGCCGGGGCCGGCGCCTGGGCGCTGCACCGGCCCGGCGGGCGGGACGTCGGGATCATGGCGGTCGCGGTCATCGGCATCTCGCTCTCGGCGCCGCTGACCACACTGCTGGCCGCGCCGATGCTGGCGCTGGCCTTCTGGCGCAACCTCGGTGGCGCGGCCGTCCTGCTGCCGGTGCTGCTGCTGCGCGAGCGGTCGGTGCTGGCCGGGCTGCGGCCGCGCGACCTGACCAGCTCGGTGGTCGCCGGGCTCTTCCTCGCCGCGCACTTCGCCGCCTGGCTGCCCAGCCTGTCGATGACGACGGTCGCCGCCTCCACCGCGCTGGTCACCACCACCCCGGTCTGGACGGCGCTGGCCGCCCGGGTCAGCGGGGTGCGGCTGCCCGCGGCGACGTGGGCGGGCCTGGTGCTCGCGGTCCTCGGCGCCGCGCTGATCGCCGGCGTGGACGTGACGGTGAGCCTGGAGGCCCTCGCCGGTGACGGGCTGGCGCTGCTCGGCGCGCTCTGCGCCGGCGGGTACGTGCTGGCCGGGGCGCGGGCGCGGCAGCGGCTGTCGACCTCGGCGTACGCGGTGGTCTGCTACTCGGTGTGCGCGGTGGCGATCGCGGTGGCCGCGGTCGCCGTCGGCAACCCGCTCGTCGGCTTCGCCGTCCGCGACTGGGTGCTCATCGCCGCCATCACCGTCTGCGCCCAGCTGCTCGGGCACACGCTGTTCAACCTGCTGCTGTCCTCGGTCGGCCCGACGATGGTCAGCCTGGTGATCCTGCTCGAGGTGCCCGGCGCGCTGCTGTTCGCGCTGGTGCTGCTGCAGCAGGTGCCGCCGCTGCTCGCGCTGCCCGGAGTGGCGCTGGTCGTCGTCGGCGTCGGCCTGGTGGTGCGGGCCAGCCGTCCGGCGGGCCTGGCCGAGCCGGGCACCTGAGTCCTTCCGAGCCCGTCGCTACTCTCCGGTAGCACACCGACCCCTCACAGCTGTGTCTCCCACCCGCCCCACCACCCCGGAGGACCCGTGGCCGAGCTCCGATCCCGTCGTTCCAACCTCGCCGTCCCCGGCAGCAACCCGCGGTTCCTGGAGAAGGCCAAGGGGCTGGGCGCCGACCAGGTGTTCCTCGACCTGGAGGACGCGTGCGCGCCGCTGGCCAAGCCCGGTGCCCGCAAGAACATCGTCGCGGCGCTCAACGAGGGCGGCTGGGGCGAGAAGATCCGCACCGTCCGGGTCAACGACTGGACCACGGAGTGGACCTTCACCGACGTCCTCGAGGTCGTCGGCGGCGCCGGCGCGAACCTCGACTGCATCATGCTGCCGAAGGTGGCCGACGCCGCCCAGGTGCAGGCGCTGGACATGCTGCTGACCCAGCTCGAGAAGGCCAACGGCCTGGAGGTCGGCCGGATCGGCATCGAGGCGCAGATCGAGACCGCGCAGGGCCTCATCAACGTCAACCAGATCGCCTTCGCCAGCCCGCGGATCGAGACGATCATCTTCGGCCCGGCCGACTTCATGGCCAGCATCAACATGAAGTCGCTCGTGGTCGGCGCGCTGCACCCGGACTACGCCGGCGACCCGTTCCACTACATCCTCATGCAGATCCTGATGGCCGCCCGCGCCCGCGGCGTGCAGGCCATCGACGGCCCGTTCCTGCAGGTGCGCGACGTCGACGCCTTCCGCGAGGTCGCCAAGCGGTCGGCCGTCCTCGGGTTCGACGGCAAGTGGGTGCTGCACCCCGGCCAGGTCGACGCGGCCAACGAGATCTACTCGCCGTCCCAGGAGGACTACGACCACGCCGAGCTGATCCTCGACGCCTACGACTGGGCGACCTCGGAGGCCGGCGGCAAGAAGGGCTCGGCGATGCTCGGCGACGAGATGATCGACGAGGCCAGCCGCAAGATGGCGCTGGTGATCGCCGGCAAGGGCCGCGCCGCCGGGTTGCAGCGCACCTCGACCTTCACCCCGCCGGAGTCCTGAGGCCGGACCCCGGCACGCGCGGGGGTCCTCTCTCAGGGCGCGAAGGCGCCCGACGAGCCGGCCGCGGCCAGTGC
>DATIMX010000297.1:0-4743 GCA_035474935.1 Geodermatophilus sp.
GCCGTGGTGCTCTTCGGCCCCGCCGGCGAGTGGCGCGGACTGCTGCCCGGCCAGGTGGTCCGGGTCCGGGCCGCGGTCGCCCCGGCCGCCGCGGAGGACGGCGTGGTGGCGCGGCTGTCGGCGCGGGCACCGCCGGTGCCGGTCGGGGAGCCGTCCGCCGTGCAGCGGGTCGCCGGGGGGCTGCGGGAGGGGCTGCGCGAGGCCGCCGTCCGGGTGCTCGGGCCGCAGCCGGGTGGGCTCCTGCCGGGCCTGGTCGTCGGGGACACGCAGGCGATGGACCCGGTGCTCGTCGAGGACTTCCGGCGGGCCGGGCTGGCGCACCTGACGGCCGTCTCGGGCGCGAATGTGGCCATCGTGCTGGCCGGGGTGCTCGCGCCGTTACGGCGCCGGGCGGTCGACCGGCGGGTGCAGGCGCTGGTCGCGGTGGTCGCGCTGGCCGGGTTCGTGGTGCTGGCCCGGCCCAGCGCCAGCGTGGTCCGGGCGGCGGCCATGGGCGCGGTGACGCTGCTGGCGCTGGCCACCGGGCGGTCCCGCGCGGCGCTGCCCGCCCTCGGGGCAGCCGTCGTCGTGCTGCTGCTCCTCGACCCCGGCCTGGCCCGGGACGCCGGTTTCGCGCTCTCGGTCGCGGCCACCGCGGCCATCGTGCTGCTGGCGCCGGGCTGGTCCCGTCGCCTGCGCGGCCGCGGTTGGCCGCCGGTCCTGGCCGACGCGGTCGCGGTCGCCGCGGCCGCGGGGCTGGCCACCGCGCCGCTGGTGGCGGGGCTCTCCGGGCTGGTGAGCCCGGTGTCGCTGCCGGCCAACCTGCTCGCCGCGCCGGCCGTCGCCCCGGCGACCGTGCTCGGCCTGCTGGCCGCGGTCACGCTCCCGGTCGTGCCGCCGCTGGGCGAGGCGCTGGTCTGGCTGGCCGGGTGGCCGGTGCGGTGGCTGGTGGTCGTGGCCCAGCGCGCGGCGGCGCTGCCCGACGGTGCGACCGGCTGGCCGGCCGGCACCCGGGGCGCGGTGCTGCTGACGGTCCTGCTCCTGGCGCTGGGCTGGCTGCTGTGGCGCGTCCCCCGCGCCCGGCCGCTGGCGCTCGCGGTCCTCCTCGGCGTCGTGGTGCTCGGGTGGCCGTTGCGGCAGGTCACCCGCGGGTGGCCGCCCGAGCGGACGGTCCTCGTCGCCTGCGACGTCGGCCAGGGCGACGCGCTGGTGGTGCCGACCGCGCCGGGGGAGGGGCTGCTCGTGGACGCCGGGCCCGACGTCGGTCCGGTCGACCGCTGCCTGGACCGGCTGGGCATCGACACGCTGCCCCTGGTGCTGGTCACCCACCTGGACGCCGACCACGCCGGAGGCCTGGCGGGGGCGCTGTCCGGGCGGGACGTCGGCGTCGTCGCCACCGGCACGCTGTCGCCCGCGGAGGACCGGGCCGGCGCCCTGGACGCGACGGCACGGCGGGCCGGTGCCGAGCGCGCCGTCCTGGTCCCCGGCGACCGGAGGACGGTGGGGACGGCGACCGTCGAGGTGCTCGCTCCGCCGCCGGAGGTCGCCACCGCCGCGGTGCCGGCCAACGACCTGTCGCTGGTGGTCCGGGTGACCCAGCGCGGGATCCGGGTGCTGCTCACCGGCGACCTGAGCGGCGCGATGGAGGCGCGGATCGTCGCGCGCGACGTCGACCTGCGCGCCGACGTGCTCAAGGTGCCGCACCACGGCAGCGCCGACGCCGACCGCGGCTTCCTCACCGCCACCGGGGCACGGGTCGCGCTGATCTCGGTGGGCGCGGACAACACCTACGGGCACCCGACGGCCCGGGTGCTGTCCTGGCTGGCGCAGCAGGGGACGCGGGTGCACCGCACCGACCGGGAGGGCGACCTGGCCGTGGTGGGCGACGCCGGCGCGTGGGGCGTGGCGGTCCGCGGGCCGGGCACCGGCGCCACGGCGGCCGGGCGGTCCGGCGCGGTGGGGGAGCCGCCCGCCGCGACGGCCGACGGTCGGCCGGGACCCCGCGCGGGACGGCGGGAGCGTCGGTCCCGCGTGACACCATGCCGGTGTGGCCGCAGCACCCCCCGCACCGACCTCCCGCCTGCGCGCCGTGGTGGGCGAGGAGGAGCTGCTGCGTGCGCGCGCCGTCTCCGCTGTGCGGGCCGCCGTGCTCGAGCGCCACCCCGACGCGGAGCTGCACGACCTGCCGGCGCAGGGGCTGCCGGTCGGCCAGCTGGCCGACGTCCTGGCGCCCTCGTTGTTCGGCACGCATCGGCTGGTCGTCGTCACCGGGGTGCACGAGGCCGCCGGCGCGCTCGTCGACGCGCTCACCGGCTACACCAAGGACCCGGACCCGGACCTGACGCTGGTGATCGTGCACTCCGGGGGCAAGCGCAACGACGCCCTGGTCAAGGCGTTCACCGCCGCGGGTGCGGCCGTCGACGACTGCCCGAAGGTCAGCTCGGTGGGCGACCGGATCGCCTTCGTGCGCAACGAGGTGCGCTCGGCCGGCGGCCGGATCACCCCGGACGCCGCCTCGGCGCTGGTCGAGGCGATCGGCGCGGACCTGCGGCAGCTGTCGTCCGCCGCGACGCAGCTGGTCTCGGACTTCGGCGGCACGGTCGACGCCGACGCCGTCGCCCGCTTCCACCGGGGCCAGGCCGAGGTCACCGGCTTCACCGTCGCCGAGCGGGTGCTCGTCGGCGACCGGCAGGGCTCCCTGGAGATGCTGCGCTGGGCGCTGCAGCGCGGTGTCGCGCACGTCCTCGTCGCCGACGCGATCGCCGACGGCGTGCGGACGGCAGCCCGGGTCTCCTCGGTGCGTAGCTCCAACCCCGGCGACCTGGCCCGCACGCTGAAGATGCCGCCGTGGAAGGTCAAGCGGGCGCAGTCGCAGGCGCGCGGCTGGAGCATCGACGGCCTGCAGCAGGCGATCGGGGTGGCCGCCGAGCTGAACGCCGACGTCAAGGGTGCGGCGGCCAGCGCGGACTACGCGCTGGAGCGGGCGATCCGGCGGATCGTGGCCATTCGCCGGGAGACCGGCCGCGGCGTCCGCGGCTGAAAGACGACCCCTCTGCCCCCCGCCACTCGGCCCCCTCCAGGGGCCCGCCGCGAGCGTGCGAGCGGTGGGGAGGAGGGGGTCCTTCCACCTGCAGGGGGGCAACGGCCCCGGGAACGCGACGAGCCCCCGTCCCGCAGCGGGAGGGGGCTCGTCGGACGGTCGCGCGGACGCGACCGGAGGTCAGCGGGAGAGGCCGGACAGCTGCTTGGCCATGCCCGACTTGCGGTTGGCGGCCTGGTTCTTGTGGATGACGCCCTTGCTGGCGGCCTTGTCCAGCGCCTTGCTGGCCGTCTGCAGCGCGGTCGTCGCGGCCGCGGCGTCCCCGGTGGCGGTGGCCTCGCGGAAGCGGCGGACGGCCGTCTTCAGGGCGGACTTGACGGCAACGTTGCGCTGACGCGCCTTCTCGTTGGTCTTGTTCCGCTTGATCTGGGACTTGATGTTCGCCACGCGTGAGCCTCGGGGGTGTCTCGGAGGGGGGTACTTCTGGACAGTGCGTCCGGACGGCGTGCGTCAGCGGACCGGTCTGCCAAGATACCAGCGTCGTCCGCCCGGCCCCAACCCGCGGGTACGCGCCCGGGCCCGGTGGTGGCTGGACGACGCGGCCGGGCGTGGGACCATGGGGACACTGTGACGACTCCCGCCTCCACCGACCCGGCCCGCATCCGGAACTTCTGCATCATCGCCCACATCGACCACGGCAAGTCGACGCTGGCCGACCGGATGCTCGAGGTCACCGGGATCATCGAGGCGCGGCAGATGCGTGCTCAGTACCTCGACCGCATGGACATCGAGCGCGAGCGCGGCATCACCATCAAGGCGCAGAACGTGCGCCTGCCCTGGACGCCGCGGTCGGGCGAACACGCCGGCTCCGAGTACGTCCTCGACATGATCGACACCCCCGGCCACGTCGACTTCACCTACGAGGTGTCCCGGTCGCTGGCCGCCTGCGAGGGCGCGGTCCTGCTGGTCGACGCCGCGCAGGGCATCGAGGCGCAGACCCTGGCCAACCTCTACCTGGCCCTGGAGAACGACCTCACGATCATCCCCGTCCTCAACAAGATCGACCTGCCGGCCGCCCAGCCGGAGAAGTACGCGGCCGAGATCGCGCACATCATCGGCTGCGACCCCTCCGACGTCCTGCGGGTCAGCGGCAAGACCGGCGAGGGCGTGCCCGAGCTGCTCGACCAGATCGTGGCCCAGATCCCCGCCCCGGTCGGCGACGCCGAGGCCCCCGCCCGGGCGATGATCTTCGACAGCGTGTACGACATCTACCGCGGCGTCATCACCTACGTCCGCGTCGTCGACGGGCGCATCTCCAGCCGCGAGCGGATCAAGATGATGTCGACCGGCGCCGTCCACGAGCTGCTCGAGATCGGCGTCATCTCCCCGGAGCCCAAGCCGGTCGAGGGCCTCGGCGTCGGCGAGGTCGGCTACTTCATCACCGGCGTGAAGGACGTCCGCCAGTCCCGCGTCGGCGACACCGTCACGCTGCAGCACAAGCCGGCCGCCGAGCCGATCGGTGGCTACAGCGACCCCAAGCCGATGGTCTACTCCGGCCTCTACCCGATCGACGGCAGCGAGTACCCGCTGCTGCGCGAGGCGCTGGACAAGCTGCTGCTCAACGACGCCGCGCTGACCTACGAGCCGGAGACCTCCGCGGCGCTGGGCTTCGGGTTCCGCGTCGGCTTCCTCGGCCTGCTGCACCTGGAGATCGTCCGCGAGCG
>DATIMX010000298.1:0-3795 GCA_035474935.1 Geodermatophilus sp.
GCCGGGTTGGTGACGAACAGGTCGTCGCCGACGATCTGCACCCGGTCGCCGAGGGCGGCGGTCAGCGCGATCCAGCCGTCCCAGTCCTCCTCGGACAGCGGGTCCTCGATGGAGACGATCGGGTAGGCGTCGACCAGGCCGCGGTAGTAGTCGATGAGGTACTCCGCCGAGCGGGTCTGCCCCTCGAAGTCGTAGCCGCCGTCGGCGTGGAACTCGGTGGCGGCGACGTCGAGGGCGAACGCGATGTCCCGGCCGAGGGTGTAGCCGCTCTTCTCGACGGCCTCGGCGATGAGGTCGAGCGCGTCGCGGTTGCTCGGCAGCGAGGGCGCGAAGCCGCCCTCGTCGCCCAGGCCGGTGGCCAGCCCGCGGCCCTTCAGCACCGACTTCAGGGCGTGGTAGGTCTCGGTGCCCATGGCCAGCGCCTCGACGAAGGTCGGCGCGCCGATCGGGGCGATCATGAACTCCTGCACGTCGACGTTGCTGTCGGCGTGGGCGCCGCCGTTGAGGATGTTCATCATCGGCACCGGCAGCAGGTGGGCCGAGGGCCCGCCGACGTAGCGGAACAGCGGCAGCCCGGCGGACTCGGCGGCGGCCTTGGCCACCGCGAGGCTCACGCCGAGGATCGCGTTGGCGCCCAGGCGCTCCTTGTTCGGCGTCCCGTCGAGGTCGAGCAGCCGCTGGTCGACCAGGCGCTGCTCGCTGGCGTCGTAGCCGACCAGCTCGGGGCCGATGACGTCGAGCACGTTGTCGACGGCCTTGGTCACGCCCTTGCCGGCGTAGCGCTCACCACCGTCCCGCAGCTCCACCGCCTCGAAGGCGCCGGTGGAGGCACCGCTGGGCACGGCGGCCCGCGTGATCGTCCCGTCGTCGAGGGCGACCTCGACCTCCACGGTGGGGTTTCCGCGCGAGTCGAGGATCTCCCGCGCGCCTACGGCGTCGATGCTGGGCACGGGGAGCAGCCTAGCCAGCCCGCGACGCTCCGGCGGGGTGCCTCGCTACCCCGCCGACCGCTCGGCCGCCTCGGCGTCGAGTTCCCCGGCGTAGCGGCGGACCGCCTCGCGCAGCGCGTCCTCGACGTCCCAGCCGCGCCGCTCGGCGGCGGCGACGACGGCCAGCAGCCGCTCCCCCAGCTCCTCGGGGCTGGCCGAGCCGAGGTCTGCGGGCTCGGGCGTGGTCAGGCCGGCGCGGGCCGCACGGCGCACCAGCGCCGCGCCCCACGAGGCCGCGGGCTGCGACCGGGAGACGCCCTCGGTCGGCGAGCGCCGCTGCTTCTCGGCCTTCTTGATCTCCTCCCAGCCCACCTCGACCTGCGCCACATCGCGCGGGCCGGCGTCGCCGAACACGTGCGGGTGCCGCCGGACGAGCTTGTCGACGAGGTCGCCGGCGACGTCGTCCACGTCGAAGCGCCGTCCGGGTGGCGCCTCCGCGGCGACCCGCGCGTGGAAGACCACCTGCAGCAGCACGTCGCCGAGCTCCTCGCGCATGCCGGCCGGGTCGTCGTCGACGATGGCGTCGTAGGCCTCGTGCGCCTCCTCGAGCAGGTAGCCGCGCAGCGAGGCGTGCGTCTGCTCGGCGTCCCACGGGCAGCCGCCGGGCGAGCGCAGCACGTCCATCACCCGGACGACGTCGAGCAGCCGGCTGCCGGGCAGCGGCGGGGCGTCGACGACCTCCCCGGCGTCCACCTCGACCCCGGCCGGGACGAGCGCGACGACGCTGTCCGGGCGGGCGGCGGCGGCCGCGGCGTCGGGGACGTCGTCCACCGCCCAGCCCTCGGCGCGCAGCGCGTCGGCGCTCGCGGCGGCGCCGGGCAGCGCGACGACCGGCCGGCCGCTGGTGACCGCCCGCCAGGCCGCGGGGGCCAGCAGGCCGGGGAGGGCGGGGTGGACGACGACGGCGAGCGCGACGGGCACCCGGTCAGTCTCCGGCAGCCGCCGGCGCGGTGCCGCCCGCCTCCTCCAGGAGGTCGACGACCCCGTCGCCGGACGGGACGACCGCGCCGTCCTCGATGACCCCGTAGCGCGGGTTCACGGTGACGTCGATGTCGGCGCGGACGTCGGTGACCAGCTCCTGGGCGGCGGCGTCGGCGTCGGCCCGGGCGGCCTCCTCGAGGTCGGGGCGGACCTCCTCGAAGCTCGGCACGGCCGGCTCGCCGACGAAGACCACGAGGACGCCGGGCAGGTCGGGCACGGTGAGCGAGGTGGCCGAGTTCGGCGCGGCACCGCTCACCACGTCGGCGAGCGGCGCCGGCACGTCCGCGGGCGCGCGCGCCGTCACCTCGGGCAGCGTGGCCTGGCCGGGGTACTGCGCGGCGATCGTCGGATAGGCGCCCGGGTCCGCGTTCAGCGTGGCGACCGCCGCGTCGGCGGCGGCCTGGTCGGGGACGTTGACGTAGCCCAGCCGGACCTGCGCGAGCGACGGCGCCTGCTGCTCGTACGCCGCGCGCAGCTCCTCCTCGCTCGGTTCGCCGGCCAGCCCCTGGGACTCCGCGACCCGCTGGCGCAGCAGCTGCTGGCGGACGGTCTCGAAGACGTCGGCCCGCGCGACGCCCTGGGCGGCGGCCTGCGCGTAGACGGCCTCCGGGTCCTCGCCGGCGAGCAGCTCGTCGAGGCGCGCCTGCACGTCGGCGTCGTCGACCGTGACGCCGTAGCGCTGCGCGACCCGGTCGTAGACCTCGGCGGTGACCAGCCGGGTGAGGACCAGCCGGGTGAACTCGTCCTCCCGGCCCGTGGCGGCCTGGGCCAGGGCCGGGTCCTCCAGGCGGGTGTCGACCGCCGTCTGCAGCTCGTCGACGGTCACCTGCTCGTCGCCGACGTAGGCGGCCACGCTCGGGTCGCTGCGGCAACCGGCCACCCCGGCCAGCGCGACCAGGCCCACGGCCAGCGATGCGGTCAGGCGACGCTTCTGCACCGACCGAGCGTGCCACAGGGAGGACCCCGCCCCGCTCACCACACGGGGGAGGACGGGGTCCTCGCCTCAGGAGGCCTTCGCGACCGGCTGCTCGAGCAGCGCGGCGAGCAGCGAGTGCAGGTGGTCCAGCAGGGCGACGTCCCGCAGCGGCGTGCGCCGGTCGGGGCCGACCGGCACCTTGAGCGAGATGGTGTCGACGGCGGACTTGTAGGTCGCGCCGTCGGCCAGCCGGGCCAGCCGCATCTGCTTGGACTCCGGCAGCCGGACCGGTGAGATCCGGATCGCCCGGCCCTGCAGGGACACCTCGGTGATCTCCCACTGCCGGACGGCGGCCCGGAAGCGCGCCACGGCGAGCAGGTTGAGCACCGGCGCCGGCGGGGTGCCGTAGCGGTCGGTGAGCTCGTCGAACACGGCCTGCGCCTGCTCGTCGGACTGCACCGAGGCCACCTTGCGGTAGGCCTCCATCCGCAGCCGCTCGCCGGGCACGTAGTCGTGCGGCAGGTGCGCGTCGACCGGCAGGTCCACCCGGACGTCGGCCGGCTCGGCCGGCGGCTCCTCCCCGTTGAGCTGCGCCCGGTAGTCGGTGACCGCCTCGCCGACCAGCCGCACGTACAGGTCGAACCCGACGCCGGCGATGTGCCCGGACTGCTCGCCGCCGAGCAGGTTGCCCGAGCCGCGGATCTCCAGGTCCTTCATGGCCACTGCCATGCCGGCGCCGAGGTCGGTGTTGTGCGCGATGGTGGTCAGCCGGTCGACCGAGGTCTCGGTCAGCGGCCGCGTGGGGTCGTAGGTGAAGTAGGCGTACGCCCGCTCCCGGCCGCGGCCGACCCGCCCGCGGATCTGGTGCAGCTGGGAGAGGCCGAAGGTGTCGGCCCGGTCGACGATCAG
>DATIMX010000299.1:0-2361 GCA_035474935.1 Geodermatophilus sp.
TCTCCAACAGCCGGAGCAACCGCACATTCTCCGCCCGCAGGCGAGCCAACTCCCGCTCAAGCTCCGCAGCTCGGTCGGACGGCTCCACACCGACACCATTTCACGCTGCCGGCTCGGCATACGGCGTCCATGCCCCCTGACACTTGAGGGGCAGCAAGTTCTTCGGAATGGCAGTGGCCTCGGTCGGCCACCTCAGCTCGCCCCCGGTCGATTCCCGGTGGGTGCCGCGACGGCGACCTTCGCCGCCCCTGGCCGACGCGAGCTCGGTCTCCCGAGTGCGGCATCATGACCGTGTGGAGCTCCGGCCGGGCTTGTCCCTCGACGACGCCTTCCTCGCCGCGTTCGCCAGCGCCCACGGCATCCGCCGCCTTGCCCTCTACGGATCCGCCCTGCGTGACGACTTCGGCTCCGGCAGCGACATCGACCTCCTGGTCGAGTTCCGGCCCGAGCACACGCCGGGCCTGCTGCACCTGGCCCGGATGGAGCTCGAGCTCGAAGAAGCCCTCGGCCGGCCGGTCGAGCTCCGCACGCCCGAGGACCTCAGCCCCTACTTCCGCGACGAGGTCACCGCCACCGCCGGGCCGCTCTATGCAGCCTGGAGACCGAATTCGTCTACGGCATCTGCGCGAGGCCGCCACCAAAGCCACAGGCCGACCTCGCACGGCTGACCGCGAGTGCCTCGACGATTCCGCCCTGATCGGCGCGACCATCCAGCTCGCAGAGGATCTCGAGACGTTCGCCCTCAGTCTCGCGGCTCGGTTGTCCGAGATCGGTGACGCGCCTGGCGGAACCGACGTAGCCCCGCAGTGCAGCCGTTGTCCGGGACGATTCCACCAGTCCGCGCTTGACCTGAACCATCCTTGAGGTCGCAGCATCGTGGCATGCCGAATTCGTTGATCACCGGCGCGTCCCAGGGTTTCGGTCGGGCGCTGCTCGCCACGCTCGTCGCGCAGCGATGGACATGCGTCGTCGACGCCCGTGACGCGGAAGCCTTGCAAGCCGCGACGGCCGGAATGCCGGGCGCACGGGCCGTCCCGGGCGATGTCGCCGATCCGGGGCACCGCGCTGACATCGTGGCTGCCGTGGGAGGCCGGTTGGACCTGCTCGTGCACAACGCGAGCGCGCTCGGACCGTCTCCGCTGCGGGGCCTGGCCGACCACCCGCTCGACGCCCTCAGGCGCGTCTACGAGGTCGACGTGTTCGCCCCGCTGGCGCTCACGCAGCTCGCCCTGCCCGCGTTGCAGGCGGCACCGACCCCCACCGTCGTTGTGCTCAGCTCCGACGCCGCAGTCGAGGCGTATCCCGGCTGGGGTGGGTACGGCTCGGCGAAAGCCGCGCTGGACCATATCGCTGCCGTCCTCGCCGTCGAGCACCCCGACATCCGGGTGTATGCCTTCGACCCCGGCGACATGCGCACCGCGATGCACCAGGCAGCCTTCCTCGGCGAGGACATCTCCGACCGCCCCGAACCCTCGACCGTCGTACCGGCGCTGCTGCAGCTGCTGGAGGAACGCCCGGACAGCGGCCGGTACCGCGCAGCGGACTCCCTCACCTCGAGCCGATGAACCCGCAAACCCGGTTCACCCTGCCGCCCGAGCTCGCCGCGACCGAACCACCCGAGCAGCGTGGACTGGCGAGAGACGAGGTACGGCTGCTGGTGGCCGAGACGGGCAGGACGGTCCGCCACGCCACCTTCCGGGACATCGGGGCGTTCCTGCGACCCGGCGACCTGATGGTGGTGAACAACTCGGCCACCCGGGCGTCCGCCGTGGACGGTCTGCGGGCAGACGGCCGGCCGGTCACGGTGCACTTCTCCCACCGGGTCCCGGACGTCGACGAGTGGGTGGTCGAGCTGCGCACGCCGCAGGGGGCCGCGCGGGTCCACGATGCCCGCCCGGGTGAACTCCTCCTGCTGCCGCGCGGAGTGACGGCCACGCTACAAGCCGCCCACCCGGATCCGTCCCGCGGAGTCGGGGGCCGGCTGTGGCTGGCCCATATCCCGGTGGAGGGTGGCGTGACGGGGTGGCTGGAGCGGGTCGGCCGCCCGATCAGTTACGGGTACCTCCGCACCCGTCCGCCGCTGTCGGCCTACCAGACGATGTTCGCCCGAGAACCTGGCAGCGCCGAGATGCCCAGCGCGGGAAGACCGTTCTCGCCCCGCGTACTCGCCGATCTCACTCGCCTCGGCGTGGCCGTGGCCGAGGTGACCCTGCACACCGGCGTCTCCTCGATCGAGGCCGGCGAACCGCCGCCGGCCGAGTGGTACCGAGTCCCCCCAGACACCGCACAACAGGTGAACACGACCCACGCCGGCGGCCGGCGGGTGATCGCCGTCGGCACGACCGTCGCCCGAGCGCTGGA